>CAYOAS010000070.1:0-6877 GCA_964402015.1 uncultured archaeon
CGGAATTCACGCATTTTCCTATTGAATGCGCGCGGTTGTAACAAGGAATCAAAACCGAAACCGACGGGAGATTTTTCAGTTCTTTCTTTTTTTCCCTTGAAAATTTTAAGTAACCTGCAAGCATTACTGTCCCGACAAAAAGGAAAACAATCGACAAAACAACAAATGCCCAGTAAATTAGCGACATTCTTGCAAGTATGAATGCAACGGAAAAGAGTATTACAAATGCAAAAACAGTCCTTGCCCTTACAGCCATGCTACAAAAACATCCTTAAACAATATTTTAAACTTAATCAGGGCGGATAAAACAACGCCTTAAAAGAATTGATTACTTCACGAATTCCGTGAACTTGTTTGTTTTCAATATTATCAGTTCGGCATTGGCATACATTGCCTTAAGGAAAGTGAATGAAACATTCGTGACGCTATCGGTTTTTTCCGGCACTATTTCAATGCGGTTCTTGGAAAAAACAATTTTGCTTTTTTTTTCATTTGTCGGCATTGAAATCAGCAAAACCGCGTTATTTTTGTCATTAAGAATTACAAGGCACTCTGCAGCGCTTAATTCAATATCCTTTGAAATATCACCGTTGTTTGTGCGGCAATAGGAAATCATTCCATTTTTGTCAATTACCCTCCAAAGGCTGACTGCATTCTTGTCGTTGCCGATAAAAACAATCTGCACCAAATTGAAAGCGCTTGAAACAAAATTGTTTCCTGCGCCCTGGTCAAAAAGCGCGGGAGAAACAAAAACAGTATCGTTCAAATTGAACTCGCGCATTAAATCAGCGGGCTCGGCTTCGTTTGAAACAAATGAAACGTTTTCCTTTACATATTCAAATTTGTAAGTGCCATAACTTTGCAGCAAATAGAAAGCCAAAAAGCAAATTATTCCAATTGCAAGCAATATTGCAATTGCCTTTTCTGTTTTTTTTTGCATAAAATCTGCTTCCCACAAAACGAATTTAAACGAATGCATCAGCCTTGCTAAGGCTGGCGAATGCACAACCTTCGGTTGGGCTTGCAAAGCAAGCTTTGCAAAAGCCAGCGAATATGCAACCTCTTTCAGAGGTTGGATGCCTTCGGCAATTAAAAATGAATTTTTGTTTATTGAAAAAAAAAGAAAGAAAAAAAATCAGGCATTGCCTGATTTTTTTCTACCTAACAATTTTACCTTAGTGCGTCAAGAGCGTCGATGAGTTCTTGTGCTGCTGCGCCTGTGTCTGATGCTGTGTAGCCTGCAACGACTATGTCGCCGTTGGCTTCTTTTTCAGCAACTTTGTCACCGGCTGCCGCCAATTTGTCATCCGTTATGCCCTTCGCAAGAGCGTTTACCAGGTGTCCACCAACAATGATTACTTTTCCCGTTGGCGGGCTGTCGTCTGTATAGACCAACTTTCCAATTGGCACGACTGCTTCATAACTTTCTGGAGTGCAAGCACCTGTTCCGGCTCCGCAAGTCGCAGTGTAGGTTACATCTTTCACTTCGATTGTAGTTCCGGCTGTAGTGCTTCCTGTAGCTCCTTTTGCTATGTCAAGCTCTTCGCCGCCTGTTGTAGTCGTTGTGGTTCCCGTACCGCTCAACAGCAACTCGAATTGAGGCCTGTTTTCTGGCAGTACGAATTTTACAACGCCGCTTGCCAAGGTAGCGTGTGTGCCATAGTCTGAGTACGCGTCTGTTGGATAAATTTGTGCTGTGTTTGCACTCATTTTCCAGGTCGCGTTGCTTGAGTTCACCAAACCAAGGTTTTGGTAGTCTACTTCTTCACCGTAGAATGACAGCTGTGAGTTTGGCAATGTTATCAGGTTTCCTGTGCCTGCATCAACGAAGGCGTTAAAGTCAAATGCGCTTAATCCTTCGTCAATTTGGAACACTGCTACATGGTAGTTGTTTGTATTGTAGCTTGATCCGCCGTTGTAGTCTGATGGCAGATAGACTGAGCTTGGAACAAAGTACGGGAATGAAACCGCGCTTGTGGTGCCTGTCCATACTCCATTTTCATACATGTCTGTTCCAACTAACTGGACTCTTTTGCTGTATTGCGTTAAAGCCGTGGTTCCGCCAAAGTTTTGGTCGCTCAGCAATAGCCAGACTCTTGTGTTAGCGGCGCCTACTTCGTACACTAATGGGACAAAGCCTGCTGTAACGTCGCTTGCGCCCGGCAATGCTATTTCTGCTGTTTTTGCCACGTTTTTGTCTACGTAATAGACTTCTTGGACCAGTGTTCCGGTAGAGCTGTCTTTTTTTATGGATATGTTTCCGTCGGCTGTGAGGTATACACAATTTTTTGCTGAGACATATCCAGTGTACCTGAATTGCATTCCGTTCAAGTCTACTGTGTTGCCAACGTTGAGTGTTGTTCCACCGATTACAGCGTTTGTATTTCCTGGTGCGGCTTTTACATTGACTATTACTCCGTTGATGTAGTTTCCGTCTCCGATACATTGGGTTGGGCTAGGTACTGAAACTTGTGCTCCAGTAGCGTCTGAAGCCCAGACATTGACGTCGCCTCTGGCTATTTTCATCCAAAATGGTTTTCCATCCATTGTGAATGATGCGTTGCCAGCTGTTCCGAGGTCGATCATGTTGCCAAGAGATGGTATGGTGAATGGTATTTCGTGGTTTGCTTCGTAGGTTTTGTCCTTGTATTTTAGGACTCCGCCACCGATTTCAACCACTGTTGTTCTCTCGGTTTTTGACGTCGAAAATCCTGGCAGTTGCAATCCAACTACTTTTAGGCTGCCAACTGAATTTGGATAGTCAACTGATGCTCCTAATTCTAATGCAGTTGTTCCATTCCAAACTTTGTTTGAACTGTTTGCTATGGAGATTTTTGTCAGGTAGTTGTTGTCAGAACTGAGTGATAATGTAGTTGTATAGTCGTATGTGTCTGCTGCTTGTGATGCAAGGTACGGATAGCCTTTACCGTCGTACAATTGTATCCTGGATGTTCCAAGATATATTGTTGCAACATAGACTTCGGAGCTTGACACTGTTGACTTCAGGATTGCACTGACGTTGACGCTTGTCGACAAGAAGGTTTGGCCGTTATTGTAGAATGTGACGTCTCCAGAGCTATAATATCCGCCGTCAAGTTTTGTGTCCGTGCTGTCGAAGACTTCCAACTTTATTTTGTTGGTTGTGCCATCGACTCCACCCGGTCCTACTTTAACATAGTAGGAGTTTCCGTTTGAGTCCTTTAGTCCTTCGATTTTGTCTCCGTCCTTGTAGTCTTTTTCTCCGTTTGTTTCAACAAGTTCCACATATTTGGTTCCTGTCGGAGTAACGGTTTTTACAAGATAGTCTTTTCCGAAGAATGGGATTAGGACGTTGTCGTTCTTGTCGTCTACGAACGATGCTCCTGAACCCGCTGCTTCGACTGCTGGAACTCCAGAGCCAAGGTCAACTAGGTATTGCAGTTTTCCCTGCAAGATTGTTGCAACTAGTTTCTTTTTTGATACTGAGTCATACATTGCCTGTGAGGAAAAATTTAGTTTTTCCTGCATTGTTGTGCTGTATGACGAGTTGTTCCAGGTGTATGTCTTGCTGCCATAATATTTCAGGCTTGGAATGTTTGATTCTGTGACATTTTGGTCTGTGAAGTTTGCTTCGGATGAAGCAAGTGCTGCAGAGTTCATGTCCGAGAAAAAGGTTTTTCCTCCAGTCACAGTTGTTGTTCCGCCAACAGCGATTTTTACTGAAATGCTGTCGACTGTTGCGGTTCCTGTTCCGGATCCGCCTGTTACTGCTGTTGTTTTTGTTGCTAGTTGAGCGAGTTTTGCGGCAATGTTTCCTGCCCAAACAACATCGCTTACTGCTGCGTGAGAGCCTACTACAATATCTACTACTGGCGCTCCAGTTGCGTCAATAACGTCGGACTTTGTTAAATCAGTTAGTGCCGCCGCCGCAATCGGAGCAACAGCTGAGCCTATCAATGCTGCGCCAGCAGCTATTGTAGCTAGCTTTCTTATGTTGAATCCTTTCATGTTTTTTTTCACCTCATGAATCCATTATAGGAATTAAAGCCACTTAGTCCTGTCTTACGACAAGAAATGGAATGTGTAAGACTAGTTCTTTTGAACTAGGGCTCTACTAACTATTGCCACCCTCTATTTAAATAGTTTTCGCTTCAAACGGAGCTCAAATTAAGCTCTGTTTAACCAACAAGGCAAAATTTCCGTCTCTTGGCGGAGTGTGGTTCGGCAATGCACGATGGAGTTTTTTTCCTGTTTTTTCGGCATTCAGCGATTTTTTTTGTTAGATTGCGTGGCAATCTCGCTTTTGCCATTATTAGTAATGCTGCCGGAGATTATTTTGTTGTGCAGGTTTTCGAGTTCTTGCCTGTTCATCATTTTTGCAATGTATTGGGTGTATGCTTGAATCATGTCTGCCATGTCCATTAGGCCGTCTTGGAAGTCCTGTGCGCTCAGTTCAATCTTTGCCGGCTTGATTATTTCCACTGAGCTTGGGCCGTAGAAATACATGAATCTCACTATTGCCCTGAAGTCTTTGACAGAGAAATTGATGTCAAGAAAAGTGCTGTAGTCTTCTTCTTGTTTCATTACTGTATGGGTTTTTATGTCATAAATAGTAAATGTTGGCTCTTTTTTCAGGTTCTCAATCAGCTTTTCAGTGGTTTTTTTGAGTAATTCCGGTTCTATGGCAATCATTTCAATTATTGCCTTTATGCGGATATTGTTCTTGTCATCTTCCTCTATTTTTTGCCTGCGCTGCAATTCTTCAACAATCCCTGGTTTTAAAGAATATTTTGTGGGAAAGCCGTCCTGCTTTGCTACAAGGTTTAGTTTTATCATTTCCTTTAGCTTTTCCTGCAGCGCGCCCATTTGGATTTTGAGTTCTTTTGAAATTTCTTCCATTGTTTTTGGACCGGAAAGCAGCCTCAAAGAAATGTTTTTTTGTTCTTCGGAAAACTTTGCCATAAAATAGTTTTTGTAGATTATGCTTTAAAACACTATACAGCAAAAGTTCTTTCATGGCATTGCCGGATTCAATTTTGAACGCGCTTGGGCAAAGCACTGCAGCTGAAACAACAAACGCAATTCCTTTTGCCGGCGAACCACTAATTCTTGCGGGCGCGATTATACTGGTAATTATTGCAATAGTCCTTGTTTTAGTGCTGAAAAAGATTATTGTCAATTCCCTGCTCGGCATTATTGCCTGGGCAATAATAAAATTTGTTTTCGGCATCAGCCTGCCATTCTGGGCTTCACTCATTGTCTCGGCAATATTTGGCTTGGCAGGAATTGGAGCAATGCTATTGCTGCGTTTCCTGGGTGTCTTTTAACTGGCAAAAAAACGCCTTATATTATTAATCTTTAATTTAATTCTATTAATATATGAAAGAAATAAAGCCTGGCAAATACAGGCATTTCAAAGGGCAATTGTATGAAGTAATTGGCATTGCCAAGCACAGTGAAACAATGGAAGAACTTGTTGTTTACCGCGCGCTTTACGACGAGCAAGCGCTTTGGTTGCGCCCAAAAAAAATGTTTTTGGAAAAAGTGAAAATTAACGGAAAAACAGTGCCAAGGTTTGAGTTTGTTGGCGGATTGCCAAAATAACCGGCTGAAAATCCACATTTTAAATATTTATCTGCACATATTTTTTATGTGATTATTTATGCCTAATATTACGTTGTGTATAACCGATGAAACAAAAAGGAAGATGGGATTGCATCCTGAAATAAAATGGTCTAATGCGGTAAGAACAGTAATCGAGAGAAAGCTGCGTGATTTTGAAGAGGCGGAAGAATTGGCTGGGAAAAGCGGGCTTACCGAACGGGACGTCATGCTGTTGTCAGAAAGAGTAAACAATGCAATGGGAAAGCATGCAAAGAGGCTCTTAAATGAAAGCCGTTGCTGATGCAAACATTCTTTTTTCTGCGTTGCTAAAGAACGGCGTTACAAGAAGGCTCTGGTTTAACCCGGAAATAGAGTTATACGCCCCGCGTTTTCTCTTGATTGAATTCGAAAAACACAGCAATTATCTTAAAAACAAGTTTTCCGGCAGCAACGAAGAGTTTCAATTGCTGCACAGAAAGATAACATCGCAAATTTTCTTTGCAGAAGACCGGGAACTTAAACCGTTCTTGCCGGCAGCAGCCCACTTAACCAAAGACGCCGATGACTGGCTTTACCTTGCCTGCGCACTCAAAGAAGACACGATAATCTGGAGCGAAGACAAAGAATTCAAAAAACAGAACAGAATAAAAGTGTTCAATACCAAAGAAATGATGAAAGAATTCGGAATGCTTTAAAGAATTATTTCTGTTTTGTAGCCGCATTTTTTGCAGCGCGCTTGCCTGTCAAGCCCAGAGAGAGAAACGTTGTAATAGTGCCGGTGCACCAAAAGGTTTTTGTACTTCAGGCAAAACAATGCTTGGGGAGCCAGCTTGGAAAAACTGTTCATGCCGGTATGTTAACACTGATTTTCTCTAATTCCTTTGGCGGTATTCGCTTGCTTACTGACAAGAACTCTATGCCGAGCAAGTTTCCTTTTTTATCCAGGTCAAAGACAATGTCCTCGTCTATTTTTTTGTTGGAATCAAATTCGCCTTTCCTGAATTCAATGTAAAGGGCATCAGCTTTTTTGTCAAAACTTATCTCCATAAAATTCAACCCCATCTTACGCTTATCACAACCAGTTTTTCCGCCTCTTTGGCAAATACGACTTCCACAACACGGCTTTCAAATTCTTTGAAAGCAATTTTCTTGTTTTCCGTGCCATTGCACGTCACAGTGGGCTTGCACAATGTTTCCTCAACCATTACCCGGGTTATCCCCCTCTTCAGCATTCTCTGCGTTGCATGGTTTGTGTAAACAAACGACTTTTCAGTTAGAGAATTTATAATGATAT
>CAYOAS010000071.1:0-6776 GCA_964402015.1 uncultured archaeon
TATAATATGCAATTGCGCACATGAGAAGAGTAAAAACTGAAATTGCTATTAGAAGAAAGCAGGTTTTAGAGGGCATCCAACAGAACAAAAAACTAAAAGAAATAGCTAAGGCTCTTGGCGCTCCCTACGAGGTTATCCGTCATGACAAGGTAATCCTTTTGGAAAAAATGCAGTCAAAGAAAGCGGCAAAGCTAAGGACATTGGTAGCATCAACTGTTCCATACAAGTTTACAGTCGCTAAAGCCACTGGCCTTATTTCGCTTGCACAAAAAATCATTAAAGGCGAGGCAGAGCTGCTAAAACCAAAAAATCCAATGCAACGAGACGTGAAAACGCGCCCAGTTGAGGCAGGGCAAATTATGCAGGAACTGCGTTCAACAAACAAAAACCTTGTGCAGATTAGCAAAGAAAAAAATACAGATTACAATGTGGTTGTCAGAATATATCATGCTTTGATTGCAAACGGGGAAAAGATTCCGGTAAGGATGTCTGCCGTTAATCGCGCTCAAAAAGACAAAGCAAGGATAACTGGTATTTTGAAGCAAGAGCAAGTAGCAGAAATCATGGGGGCACAAGAAGCGCATATAGTGAATGCTTCGAAGCGAATGTACAATTTTTATAAGCCTGTTTTTAATGCGGCTGCAATGGGGTGGGAAGACATTGCACAATATGTAAGAAAAGAATTGCCTTGGAAGCTGCTAACATTTAACCCTGCAAACTGGGGAGGCAAAAGTTTGGAAGGAAAAATTCAAGCATGCTGTAGGAGGCAAATAAATTTTTTAGCGCTTGATATGAAGAAAAGGGCAGAAAAATCCCCTGAACTGCAATCGCTTGACAAAATAATCCTTGGTGATGAAGCAGCGGTTGAAAGGGTAATAAAACTGAAAGACGCCATCGCCAAAAAAGAACCAATGCCGTTGCTTGGCACGAAAAAAATCATTAAAATAATTGAAACAATTGCCAGAAAAGCATTCTTGACAGAGCAAGAAAAAGCCCTTATATACGGCAAGGTGGCGGGTATAACAGAACGGCAAATTGCAAAAATCGTTGGTTTGTCCGAAATGGGCATATGGTATTGTTGGCGGTCCATAAAAACAAAACTCTCAGCGGCTGGAATAAAGCCCAATTCAATAGCCCTTGTCTCAATGGTTAAAACATAATTAGAAAAGTTGATTAATCCCCATGCAGATAACTTGCCTTGTATAAAACAATTCGATTTTGAAAATTAAAAAGTGTTTAGTTTTTTGCCTTGAAGCTGAAATTCAAAACAATTTTGGTTTAAACGGCGTTCCCCTTTCACGCAGGACTCCTTTTGTCGGGCGCACAGGTTTTTAAAACCAATAGTATGAATTATATTTCATATGAAACCTGTTTCAATTCCTTTTCATTTGTGCTTGGAAACTTTGGGCAACGAATTGCGCGTAAAAATCCTTGAATCAATCAGGAAGAAACCAAGGACTGTCGGGCAGTTGGCGAAAGAATTGCGCGTTGAGCAAAGCAGGTTATCGCACAGCCTTGCTGCTTTAAAGCAGTGCAATTTTGTTGAAAGCACAATAAGGGGGAAGGAGCGATTATACAGCTTGTCTGAATCCTTTGTGAAGGAAATGCCAAAAAGCAAAGATTTGTTTGAGGCATTGGAAAAGCATGTTAAAAAATTCGAGTGCAAGTGCTGGAGGCAGCCAAAATGAAAAAAATTTATCTGGACCACGCTGCCACAACTCCTGTTGACGCGCGAGTGCTGAAGGCAATGCTGCCTTTTTTTTCGGAAAAGTTTGGCAACCCGAGCAGTTTCCACAGCCTCGGGTTGGAAGCAAAGAATGCTTTGGATGCAGCGCGCAGCAAAATCGCGCGCCTGCTGAACTGTGTGCCGGAAGAAATAATTTTCACTGGCTCTGGCACTGAATCCTGCAATCTCGCGGTTAAAGGAGTTGCACTCGCGCAGAAGCGCAAGGGAAAGCACATTATTACTTCAAAAATAGAGCACCATGCTGTGCTGAACAGCTGCGAATGGCTGGAAAAAAAAATGGGTTTTTCAATAACATACCTTGGCGTTGACTGCAACGGCCTTGTCAACCCGAAAGATGTTGAAAAAGCAATCCGCAGCGATACTGTCCTTATTTCAATAATGTTTGCAAACAACGAAATCGGAACAATACAGCCAATCAAAAAAATTGCAGGAATTGCAAAAAAGCACGGGATTTTGTTCCACACTGACGCCTGCCAGGCTGCCGGTTTTCTTGGCCTTGATGTAAAAAAATTGGGCGTTGACCTGATGACAATAAATGGAAGCAAGATTTATGCGCCGAAAGGCACTGGCTTGCTGTTTGTGAAGCAAGGCGTTGAATTAATGCCTTTGATTCACGGCGGAGCTCATGAATTTGGCTTGCGGGCAGGCACTGAAAACGTTGCCGGCATTGTTGCTCTTTCGACAGCGCTTGAAATCGCACAGCGCGAACGAAAGCGCGAATCAAAGCGCTTGAGCGCTTTGCGGGATTATTTTATTAAACAAATTCTGAATAGCGTGCCGCGCACTATCCTTAACGGTCATCCAAAAAAACGCTTGCCGAACAATGTCAATGTTTCTTTTTTGGATGTAGAGGGAGAAAGTGTTCTGTTGCACTTGGACAGTTTGGGGATTTGCGCGAGCACTGGCAGTGCTTGCTCCTCGCAGAGCCTTGACCCAAGCCATGTAATTCTTGCAATCCGCCCGCATTACGAGGCAGCGCACGGCAGCATTCGTTTTTCGCTTGGCAGGAAAACAACAAAAAAAGAAATTGATTTTGTTCTTGCTGTCCTGCCGGGCATAATTGAAAAGCTGCGCGCTTTGAGCCCGGTGCATTTAAGCAAAAAAGAGGTTTTGAAATGAAAAAGCAGATTAAGAATCCTAATGTAATCGGTGCAACGCAGGAATGGTTTTATTCAAAGCAAGTTAAAGAGCATTTTTTTAATCCCCACAATATTTTCAAGACTGTAGAAGAGGCAAAAAAATTCAAAGCAGACGGCATTGGGCGCGTGGGCAGTCCGGCGTGCGGAGACGTCATGGAATTGTGGATTAAAGTTGATAAAAAATCCGACAGTATAAAAAAATGCAAATGGAAAACCTTTGGTTGTGCTTCTGCAATTGCTTCGACTTCAATGCTTTCTGTTATGGTTACTGAACATGGCGGAATGAAGCTTGATGTTGCATTGAAGATTTCCCCACAAGACATTATCAAGCGCTTGGGCGGCTTGCCTGAAAGAAAAATTCATTGCAGTGTTTTGGGCGACAAGGCTTTGCGCGCTGCAATAAACAATTATTTCGAGAAAACAAAACAGTTCAGCAGGATTGTTGGAGAGAACACTCGCATAATTGATGCTGATACCGGAATAACAAACAAGGATATTGAAGAAGCAGTTTTAGACGGAGCAAGGACTTTTGAGCAAGTGCAGCAAAGGACAAAGGTTGCAATAAAAGACAAGAGCGTTGTTCCGGAAGTAAAAAGGCTCATTGGTTATTACAGGAAAAAGCATTTTGGCACAAAATTTAAATGAATTGCAGCAAAGTTATGTGGCTGAAAAATTATGCCTGATAGCATTACTGAAAAAATAAAGCAGAGCATTGCAAAACTGATTGATGCCGGCACTCACCAGAGCATTGAAGGCATTGCAGAAGCCATTGTAAAGCAATTTGGCTTGAGCGACAGGCTAGTGCATTTCACGCACATTGAAATAAGAAACAAATTGAACGAATCAGCTTTCAAAAAAGTGCCTTTCAGCGAGCGCATTTTGTTTTTGCCGCATTGCATGCATAATTCAAAAAATTGCAAGGCAAGCTATGATTCAGAAGGATTAAAATGCGCGTTTTGCGGAAGCTGCAATATCAAGACATTTATTGAAATGGCAAAAGAGCGCAATTACAAGGGAGTTTTTATTGTTCCAGGCGGCAGCTTGATTACAAAATTAGTTAAAAAATATTCGCCAAAGGCTATTGTGGGCGTTGCCTGCAACGACGAAACAAACCTTGGCCTTGACAACCTGCGCGCCGCGGGAATTCCAGCACAGGCAGTATTGCTATTGCGCGACGGCTGCCATGATACTGACGCGAATGCAGACGAGGTCAGGGAAAAATTGGATTTGCTGGCAAAATAATTTTGTGAAACCATATTTTTATGAAACACCTTTCAAAAATTCTTGCTGCAATGAAACAGCACATTGGCAATCCTTCCGCCGTTGTTCAATTTGATTCGCCTTTCAAGGTTTTGGTTTCCACTGTCTTAAGCCAGCGCACAAAGGACACAAACACTGCAAAGGCTTCAACACTGTTGTTTTCAAGGCTTGCAACCCCGAAACAGATTGCCAGTGCCCAGCTGAAACAAATAGAGCGATTGATAAAGCCAAGCGGCTTCTACAAAACCAAAGCCCGCTATATCAAGGAATTGAGCAAGCAACTGCTTGCTAATTTTAACGGGGAAGTTCCTTGTTCGCTTGAACAACTGCTTTCGCTGAAGGGTGTTGGCAGAAAAACAGCGAATTGCGTTCTGGTTTACGGTTTCCGCAAGCCAGCTGTTCCGGTTGACACGCACGTGCACAGGATTTCCAACAGAATCGGCTTGGTAAAAACAAAAACTCCAGAGCAAACAGAAAAAGAATTAATGAAAACAGTGCCAAAGCGCCATTGGATTGAATTAAACGAATTAATTGTAAAATTTGGCCAGCAAGTTTGCCTTCCAAGAAATCCCCGCTGCAGCACCTGCAAGGTTGCTGTTTATTGTGACTTTTTTGCAGGCGTGCCAAAAAATCTTTAAATACTTATTGCACTTTCATTTATTCTGGTTGTTGTGGCAATTGAATTGAAGAAAGTCGAACAGTTGCAAAAGGCTATTGGAGCTATTTCCGCTTTTATTGCAGAAGGAAATTTTCGCTTCAACGAACATGGAATTTCTTTCAAGGCAATTGACCCGAGCCAGATTGTTCTGGTTTCTTATTTTATTGAAAAAAAATGTTTTGACAAGTTTGACATTGAACCAACTTTTATTGGCGTTGATTTGGGAGAACTGAACAAGATAATGCAGCGCATTCTTTCCAACGACAAGCTTTCAATGGACGTGACTGACTCTGAACTGCTGGTAAAGCTTGATGGAGAACTTAATCGCTCTTTCCATTTGCCATTGCTTGATGTTGCCGAAGAGGAAATAAACCTGCCCTTTCCAAAGTTTGACGCTACACTCAATTTAAACGCGCGCATTCTGAAAGAAGCATTGAAAGATGCTTCGCTTTTTGGCAGCAGCGTTGTTTTGCGCATAAAGGGCGGCGAACTGATAATTGAAGCACGCGGCTCGCGGGGAAACCTCAAGACAATTGTGAAGGAATCAAAAAGCGTTTCAATAAAGGCAAACTGCGACGTTACAAGCAAATACAGCCTGAATTTTTTGCAGAACATTCTGAAAGAAGCCGACGCTGACAAAAAGATTTTAGTGGAAATAAAAAGCGATGCGCCAATGCGCATAAGCTATCCAATCGGCGAAGGACAAATTGTTTTCCACTTAGCGCATATGATACTCTGACATATTTATGAACCATTGCAGATGGTTCGACATATTTCGGACCGCGTCAACAATTGAACAAAAGAAAAATAAGAAGAATATCTCAATTGTTCAATTGTTGCAACGATTGAACGAAAGAAAAAAAAACAAAATTGTTCAATGTTCAATCGTTGACGAAATGGCCGCGCACATGATACTTTAACCGACTGTTTTTTTTTGTGGCGTGTTTTTTGCGGTAACAATTAAATATACCTTTTGCCTATTTGTTTCAGGGGTGCTTTGATGGCTCAGTTGAAAAGGTTTGGCGTAATGTCTGTTGCAAGGCTTTATGCTGTTTTGATGGCAGTTGCTGGTTTTATTGTCGGATTGTTTATGGCTATCATTAGCCTTATTTCCGGCATGGCTGCAAATTCCGCTGTTTTGGGTTTTGGTCTTGGTTTGGCTTCAATAATTGTTTTTCCCATAATTTATGCAGTTCTTGGTTTTGTTTGCGGTGCAATCGGGGCTTTCCTTTACAATGTTATTGCGGGAAAGATTGGCGGAATAGAAATTGACTTCGAATAGTTTTTGATTCAAAGGGGCAAACAATGTCGCGATTGGTTAGAATTGGGGTTTTTTCTCTTGCAAGATTCCAAGCAGTTTTTATGGGCCTGATTGGTTTCATTTTGGGCATAGTGTTTTTTTTTCTTTCAAGCATTGAATTCACAGTATTCCTGCCAAATTATGATTTTGGCTTTCCAGTTTCCATGCCAATAACAATGCTGGTTTTGTTGCCAATCACTTACGCATTGGTTGGCTTTGTTTCTGGATTGGTTTTTGCTTTCGTTTTCAATTTTGTTGCAAGCTCTTCCGGCGGCATACACTTTGACATGGAAAAAGGAATCAAAAAAGATTGATTGAAGCTATACTTTATATTTGTTTTGGGAATAGTTTTTTTTATGCAGAAAAAAACGCGGCAAATAGTTGGGGCAACAAAAGTGCGAGGTCTCAACATTTTGTTGCCGGAGGAGGTTAGCCTAAAAACTCTCAAAGCAGCAACCAGACTCGGGCAAAGAAATCTTAGAGCCGCAAAATCCAAATTGTTACCAATCACACCAGAAACCAATATTAAAAAAATATCCACTGTTTTGAAGTCTTGGCACCATATTGAAGCGCGAATTGGACGGGAGCTGTATGTTTTACAGGGGGATAAAGGCAAGGTATGGATAAATGCGCTGGTTATGTGACAAATGTTCCAGCGAAAAATGACAGTAT
>CAYOAS010000072.1:0-6688 GCA_964402015.1 uncultured archaeon
CCATTTTGCCAACCGCAGAAGAAAAAGTAAACCAAGACACTTACCTTAGAATCCTAAGTAGTTGTTCCAGCACAATAGTTCAATAACGCAAAAAAGAGGCTACCTATGGCTGAACTTCCAGAAAAAGATAAATTGATTGAACGCATTACTCAAGAAAAAAGTATAGAAGACGTTAAAAAAAATTCAGTTGTCCTAATTGGGGCTTATTCTGATACAAGTCTTAAAACTATACGAGAATGTATACAAACCGTAAACCCCGAACTTAGTCCTGTTAAAGCAGATGATGTAAATTATGAATATGGGATGACCCCCAGACAAAAATTACATGCAATATTGTCTGTTTGTAATTTTGTAATTGCTGAAGATTCAGTCCCTTGTGGTGAAATACTTGAACTGGAATATTGCAGGCATTCAGGAGCAATAACTGCAATCATGCATACGGGACAAAGGTCTACCTATATGACGTTAGATTGTGGTTTACACAGTCCAGATTTTCAAGCATTTAATTATAATCCAAAAAATCTGGATGAAATTAAAAAAGTTATAAAAGAAATAATCAGCTGGGTAAAAACAGTTAAAGATAATAGAGACAACGAAATGAAAAAATTTGGGGCTACAAAATTAGCACATTCTAAATATTGTGCAGTAGATGAGTGTAAAGAAAGAAGAACTCACAGCACTATGTAAAAAACCAAAATCTGTGTAAGAATTAGAAAAATGATGACTGCTCCTAAATTATTCGTTCTGCTCTTTTATTCGCCTTTTTTGGCTAATTAAAGAGCAAAGCTCGCACAGAAATCCATTAAACCCCCTTTATCTTCAGAAGCCGTTTTTGTAGAAAAACGAGAGTTCGAAATCCTAATCTAACCCCGTTAATCTGCAAAGCTCCCGATACCGAAAGCCTTTTAAATATCATGAATCTATCATGATATGTTATGCAGGATCATGACTCAAATAGTGATGCAGTCAAGCAATTACTGAAGAGCGAGGAACTTTTTAAAAAGATTTCCCCGGAATTTGGCGAGTTGTCTGTGGATTTGCAGGAAATAATGAAACAATCCGGCAATCCAATGCTTACTGCTGTCCTGTTGTTCAAATGCGCTCAATTGCAGGAGAAACAGAACAAAATCCTCGATAGCATAGACAAGAAATATGACGAAATTATGTTTTTAATGAAGACAAAGCAAGCCCCCACGCAGCAATTGTTGGAGTCTGATGAGACTGCAAAAAAGTTCGAGGTATTGCCTGAGCAGGACGAGGCAATAATGAAGCTGGCTGAAGAAAAAGGCGGAATTGACGCAAAGATAGTAAAGGAATCGCTTGGTTACAAGGGCGTTAATGCCGCGTGCCAGCGCCTGAACAGATTATTCAGGGACGGAAAATTGGTAAAAAAACAGGCTGGAAAAAAGGTTTTTTACCTGCCAAAATTTTGACGCTTAAGAAAGGCAGTGGCGCTTTTGCCATTGCCTCCTTAACTCCCTCCGCCTTAACTAAGGCGGTGCGAATGTTCGGCTTTCAGCCGAACTTGCCTAACGGCAAAAAGGAAAATTATTCTTAATCCCACCTCCTTTGCCTAAAGGAATAATTGCGCATTGCAGAAAAAAAACTGCAATGCGTTTTACTTTTTTTTATGGCAATCTATCTCCGCAGGAGATAGTTTTTTATGACGGTTTTAGTAAAACCGCTGCAATGCGTTTTACTTTTTTCTCAAAAGACTGTTTTGCGTGATGTTATGGATTTGGCAATGAACTTGGACAATCTTTTTGGCGGAAAGAAAAAGAAATAACGCTTCAAGCAAGAAAGTAGGCAATAATTCAGGAACAATGCTCTTTTTTCAGTTCTTCGAACATTTTTTTTATTTTGCCGCTGATTTCAACGCGGTAATAATGTTGTTTGTTTATTGAAAGCAATTTTTTTGGCAATTGCTTGTTTAATTGTTTTTTTACAAATTCCTTTATTTTGTCAAGGGATGGAAAACCGTAAACAATTTTTCCTTTTTTGATTACGGGAAAAAGAAGTTTTTTACCAAGCTTTTCGCTGTCCAGCCCGATGGTGTCTTTGGATAGCCTTCCGTGCCTGAATGTCCTGAATACTTGTTTTTTTCCGGGATAACTTTGTTTTCCGACGGAAAATTTTGCAGTGTATCTTGTTTTTTTTCCTTCAATTATTTCCGCGAGCTTGTAAACAACTTCGAGCTTTGGCGCGTCTGTTACGTTTGCTGCTTCAGTGCAGACCAGAAAACCGTTTGCGGGAATTTTTTTCTTGTTGAGTTCAAGCAATTTGAATTCGTCAAGGTTTCCTCCAACTACTATTTGTGTTTTTTTGAGGCCTGCGGCGTCAAGCATTTTTCTGGCTTTTTTTGCGCGCGCTAAAAGGTCGCCGCTGTCAATCATTATTCCGTGCAGGTTTTTTCCGTTTTTTTTGAGTTCTTTTCCAACAATTATTGCGTTCTGCATTCCTTTTTCAAAATCATAAGTGTCAACCATCAATGAAACAATGCCGCCAAACATTGTGCAGATGCAGCGCATTGCTTCCAGTTCGGATGGAAAGGATTTTATGAGAGCATGGTAAGCATTTGTAAGCGCTTTCTTGTACGCCAAATTGTACTTTATTGCAAAACCGGGAATTGACGCTGTTCCGATTGTTCCAGCAATGTAAGACGCGCGATAGCATTTCATTGAAGATTCAAAACCGTGCGAGCGGATTCCAGTAATGCCAATGCAGGCCTTTGATTTTGCGGCAATTACGCAGCGTACTGCCTTGGAAGTAAAAAGAGTGTTGCTGCAAACAACGTTAATCAAGAGCATTGTTATGAGGTTCGCTTCAGGCAACGGAGCAGTAACCCTGATGACTGGTTCTCCTGGAAAAAAAATTGTTCCTTCCCGCATTGCAAAAATGTCTCCGCTGAATTTAAAGCGTTTCAGGTATGATTCGAGTTTTGGCGTCAACAAACCAAATTTTTTCAGGTAAAATATTTCTTTTTTTGAATATTTCCAGTTTTTTAATGCAACAAGAATTTCTTCAAGCCCGCTGAAAACCAGGAAGTTGCGGTTTGGCATTTCCCTTATTGTAAGGTCAAAGGTTGCAATGTTATCTTGCATGTTGTTTTCTAGCCAAACAGAACAGGCAGTGAAAATCTGGCTCAGTTCGAACAAATGCAAGTCGTCCAGCGTGAACAAGTGGGTTTTAGGAACAGTGGATTGTTTCACAGAATATATTGGTTGGGAAACAAATTTAACCTTTTTCCCAAAAAACAAAACAACAACCCAAAATTTAATAACTCGAATTATCCTATTTTTAGCATGGCTGAATTGAATTTGGAAAACAGCATTATTGGCAGGAGCGAGGAAAATATAAAAAAATACGGGGAAAAAGGCACTGCCTATCTTGGAAAAGTAGTAATGAGCAGTGGAGAAAACCCTGTTCTTGGAAGAAAAGTATTGATGGATATTGCAGAACCGCACGTTGTACTGATTTGCGGCAAGCGCGGTGGCGGAAAGTCATTTACGCTTTGTGTCCTTTTGGAAGAGCTTGCGCGCCAGCCAGCGGAAATCCGAAGCAGAATCAGCGTTATAGCAATTGATACAGTGGGCATTTTTTGGACACTAAAAATTCCCAACAAGTTTGAATCTAAAGAATTGGCGGATTGGGACTTGAAACCTCAAACAACAAATGTAAAGGTTTTGATTCCGAAGGGGAAAGTCAATTTTTACAAGGAGAAAGAAATTCCTTTTGATGGCGCTTTTACTATAAAGGCTTCAGAGCTGGACGCTGTTGAATGGATGGCATTGTTCAAATTAACTTGGAAAGATGCCGAAGGAGTATTGATTACCCGCATTATTGAAAGAATGAAAGAAAAGCTCGGCAGCTATTTTGGCATTGATGACATAATCAAGGCAGTAGAGCACGATACTGAATCCGAAAAAATCACTCGCCAGGCACTCGCAAACAGGTTGCAGGCAGCAAAAACCTGGGGCTTGCTGGAAAAAGAGGGCACAAAAATAAAGGATATTGCACGCGCTGGCCAAATAACAATAATCGATGTTTCCGCTTACAGGCAAGCAATCGGAATGGAGGGAACGCGTGATATTATTGTCGCGCTGGTTGGAAAAAAATTGTTTGAAGAAAGAATGCTTTACAGGAAAGAAGAAGAAATAAAGCTTGTCAAGGGAGAAAAAAAGGAAAGTGCAATGCCGATTGTATGGCTGTTGATTGATGAAGCGCACATGTTCATGCCAAAGGATGAAGAAAATATTGCTTTATGGGTTTTGCTGGAGTGGGTGAGAGTTGGCAGGCAACCAGGATTAAGCCTTGTTCTGGCGACACAGCGCCCGAACAAACTGCATCCAGACTGCATTTCACAGTGCGACTTGTTTATTTCGCACCGAATGACTTCACAACTGGATATTGCCGCTGTTTCAGAACTGCGCCCAAGTTATTTGCACCAAGATTTTGACAGATACTATATGGAAATGCCGCGCGGCAAAGGCTACGCACTGATTCTCGACGACAATACTGAAAAATTATGGATGGTAAAAATAAGGCCGCGCTTTTCCTGGGACGGCGGAGAAACAGCGAGCGCGTTTACTGATTGAGCTCATAAGCTAAAATTGTGCTGAATAATTTTCGTAAATCAGTGGATTCCACTTTGTACAAGCTTGCTTTTGGGCAAACTTTTTTTACCAAAGAAAGTGATTCTTTGGATTTAGGGTGATTTCGAGAACCAAAAAATGGCGAAACAACAATATCAGCCCGTTTTAAATTAGAGTGGCTTTCTTTGTCTGCCATTCCGGCAGCCAATATTTCAAATTTTCCTTCAACGCCCCTGTTTTGCAAAAGAAACCTGAATTGCTTTCCGGCGTCGCTTCCCCACCTTCCAAAATTGCACAAAAAAACTATTTTTTTCTTTTTTGGCTTTTGAACAATTGACCTTTGATTTCTTGGCAGCGCACAAACGGTTCTCGTTCTTTTTCTGGTTCGCTTTGGAATTTGTCTTTTTGAAAGCAAAGGACTCACTTTATTTTATTTTTGCAAGGTCGCCGTTGAGGATGTTGTCTGCCATTGCTTTTATTTCTTCGGCATAAGAAAGCTGTTCTGGCACTGGATTAAGCAAAAAGATTTTTTTGTTGTTTACGTGCGCAAAACCCATTTCCATCAGTGTATTGCCGCCAATGTAATTTTTTATTCCGTTTTTGTCAAAATTCAAAACAAGAATTGCGTCGCTGTTGCAGATTGCATTGTAATACCATCGAATCAGGTCGTGTTTTTTTTTGAAGCCTGCATGGTCTTTTTTAACCTGTTCCGCAAACGCATCCATTGTCCCATTTTCATACCACTTGTGTACTATTGCCTCGTGGCCAAGCTTTGCAAGCTTTTGCTTGAATTCAACCATTTGCTTTCTCACTGAAAAGCTTCCGCAAAGCGTTATTTTCATTTTGATGCACTTCCTGAAAAATTGTTGTCATTCCAGTTTTGCGCCGAGCTCTTTTGCAAGGCGGTCCAAGCGTTTTATTTTTGCGTTCTCGGTTTCGACTCTGGCTTGCAATGGGTTTTTTACAAAGAGCCGCATTTCCGCGCTTTCCAACAAAAAATTTTGCGCGGCATTTTTTCTCTTCAAAAAATCTATTAGCACTGGCAAGCGTGATACTTCAACCAATAATTGTTGTTTTGCTCTTTTTAGTTCCAATTTTTCTGAAAGCTCTTTCAAATCCAATACGCCAACGAATTGCGGGCGGAAGGAAACAGCTTCAATGGAATAAAGCGAAAACGATTGCGAAATGAAATTCCTGGTTGCTTGCTCGGTTTCAAAGCTATAGGAGCGCTCGCGCCTGAAGGATTCCAAAAACACTTCTGTCTTGAGGCTTTGCTCTTCAAAGTCAGCAAGCGCTTTTTTGAGTGCGGCAAGCGCGGCTGACAATTGACTGTAAAACACCAATGTTTTTTTGCTTGCAATCGAGTTTTCCAGTGTTTTTTTTGCTGTTTCGTCAGTCAAAAAAATTTCTTCTATTGTTCTTGCCTTTTCGTTCAGCGAGGAAAGCGATTGCTTCAATATCTCAAAGTTTTCTTTCAGCAGGTTGTTTAGCTTCGCGAGCTCTTTTTCAAAATCAGCCATGGCGCGCAACAGCCCTGGGTTTTCCTGTTTAACAGCAGCCATGAAACAACAGTCCCGCAAAGCGCTTTAAAACATAACCTGAACAACGGAATTTTTTTGTTGGAAAAGTGGGCGGGGGGAGATTTGAACTCCCGATCTCCACCGTTTTCAAGCCAACTAAGGCGGCAAAAAAAAACTTTTTTTGCCGAAGGCAAATCCAACCTCTGAAAGAGGTTGCATTTTATGACGGTTTTAATAAAACCGCGAGCCTTAGTTAATGCTTTGTGAAGGTGACGTCTTGGACCAACTAGACCACTCGCCCGAATCGTACACAAAAAAAAGCTCACAAATTGTTTAAAACCTTTTTAGAGCGTGTTTTTTGCTTCTATGCGCACTATTTAAATATTTTATGTCGGCTGTATGATATAATTCCTTTTGTGGAGGTTAATCCAATGAAAAAACAGTTCATTTCTTTCGAAGACGATGAAGAAGATTGGGGTGGAGATGAAGATGACGGAGACGAGGATGCAGACAGCGACGAAGACGAAGGAGACAGCGACGAATAAAACCCCCAAATAATTCTATTTCTTTTTTTTA
>CAYOAS010000073.1:0-6626 GCA_964402015.1 uncultured archaeon
AAAGAAGCGGAAGCTCCTGCAAAACAAAAGGCAGAAGCATTATTGTTCCAATTATCCCGATAAAAGCAAGTGATTCAATATCACCTGCTTCCCTTGTTCCCCTTTGGATAAAAAAATCCCCAATGCCCCAGCAAATCATTGCGCCAAAAGCAGCCAAAAAGCTCAACTCAATAATCATGCAGAATAATAACAAAAAGCCAGCATTTAAATCTGCCACAGGCATTACAGACAAGCGTTTTTAAACTGTTTGGGTTTTTTCTTATGCAATCCGCCTTACTAAGGCGGTGCGAATGCACAACCTTCGGTTGGGCTTGCCTTACGGCAAACCTAACCAGGTGGGCAAATAAACTGCCTCTTTCAGAGGCAGATGCCTTACGGCATTTAAAAAAAAGCCAGAAAGCAAACATTTTTCGGAGGTTAGTTTTTTATGGCAGGAAAAGCATTTGGTGGATACAGCATTAGCTTTAAAGGATGCACAGACTCAGCAGAAAAGGTCTTCGGCGACAAGCCGTTGGCACCAAGCGAAATGACAAAGAAACTCTGGGTATACATAAAAAGCAAAAAACTGTCCAGCAAGTAAAACGATTTTTTAAAAACTTCAAGAAAATGCTCTTCGAAAGGGGAGCATCTTTTCTAATTTTAAATATCCAATTCTTTATTTTCAAATCCTCGCATTTTTATTATTTTGTCCACAAGAATCTTTTATGGCAACAGCACGGGCTTCTCTGGAAAAAAACAGCAAACAATTATTGCAATTGCTTGAAACAACAGTCCGCAACGCAGTGCCAAAGCAAAGGCTCGGTTTGCTGTTCAGCGCTGGCATTGATTCCCTGCTGTTGGCTTTGCTGTTAAAAAAAATGAAATTGAAATTCACCTGCTTTTTTGGTTTTGTTGAAGGCATAGGAAAACCAAAAGACCTTGAGTTTGCAGTCCGAGCGGCAAAAAAATTCGGCTTAAAGCTAGAAACCAATTCAAAAAAAATTGGAGAACTGCCGGCGCTTTTGCCGCGCATTATTCCAATAATCAAAAGCAACAATCCAGTTAGTGTTGGGATTGCATTGCCATTGTTTCTCGCATGCGAAAAAGCAAAACAAAAAGGAATCAAAACAATTTTTTCCGGCCAGGGCGCTGACGAATTGTTTTATGGATATTCACGCTTCAAAAAAACAAAAAACTTGAAAAAAGAATCCCGCACTGCGCTGAACAAATTGCTGAAAAAAGATTTGCAATGGAACAATGCAATTGCATCAAGCAACAATCTGCAATTAGCCCTGCCGTTTCTCAACCAAAAAATAATAAATTTTTCCAAGAAGTTGCCGGAAAAATTCAAGATTTCCGGAGAAGGAAACAAAATTATCCTAAGGCAGGCCGCACTGTATCTTGGCACTGGAGAGGAATTTGCTGAAAGAAAAAAGGTCGCGGCACAATACGGCAGCAATGCTGACAAGGCGATTGAAAAGCTTGCAAAGCAATCCGGGGCAAAAGGAAAAACAGAATATCTCTCGCGGTTTACAAAAGAAAAAAAAATGAAAATTGCCGCACTTTTTTCAGGAGGAAAGGATTCCTGCCTTGCGCTCTGGAAAATGCAACAACAAGGTTATGACATTTGTTGTTTGGTTTCAATTTTGCCAGCGCGCAGCGATTCGTTCATGTACCATCGCCCGGAAAAAAAGGTTTTGGAAATGCAGTCAAAAGCGCTTGGAATCCCGTTAATTGTTGAAAAAACTCGCGGAGAAAAAGAAAAAGAACTTGCAGAATTGAAAAAGGCTTTGATTGAAGCAAAAAAAAGCTTTGGCGTGCAAGGAGTTGTTTCCGGCGCATTGTACAGCAATTACCAGCGCGAGCGCGCACAGACAATATGCGATTCGCTGCAATTAAAGCTGTTTTCGCCGCTCTGGCACAAAAAGCAGGAAGAGGAATTGCGCGAGCTTGTGGATAATGGTTTTGTTTTTGTTTTCACAAAGGTTGCGGCAATGGGCCTTGGAAAAGAATGGCTTGGCAAGCAAATTGGAAAAAAAGAAATAACAGAACTAAAAAATCTGAACGAAAAAATTGGTTTGAATGTTGCCGGCGAAGGCGGAGAGTTTGAATCGCTTGTGCTGGAAGCGCCGAATTATTGCAAGAGAATAAGAATTGTTTCCGCACAAACAATAATGAAGAATGAATTCACCGGGGAACTGAAAATAAAAAAAACAGTGCTTGAAGAAAAAAGTGATAAAAATTGATTCCAAAAAACCTTAATGAACTGGTAACTTTCATTCCGAACAAGCAAACGCCGATTTACAACTGGTTTTATTACAAGGAAGGCTACGCGCGCGACTTAGTGAAATGGCTAGTGCGCGAATTCAATTTGCAAGAACCAGTCCTTGACCCGTTCTGCGGCGTTGGAACAACTCTTCTCGCGGCAAAAGAAGCGGGCATGAAAGCAATCGGTTTTGATGTTTCTCCATTAGCATTGCTTGCGGCAAAAGCAAAAACGCGAAACTACAACATACAAGA
Organism: uncultured archaeon; assembly: GCA_964402015.1. Taxonomy (GTDB): domain Archaea; phylum Iainarchaeota; class Iainarchaeia; order Iainarchaeales; family JAGVWC01; genus CAYOAS01. The sequence continues at coordinate 2,500 of CAYOAS010000073.1, forward strand.
ACTGGAAAGGCAATTGCAAGAATTACAGCGCATTGAACCAAAGCAAATTGGAAAATTCCCGAACCCAAAAATAAGAAAATTATTCCGCGAAAAAAACTTGGACGACATCTATTTTTACCACAAAAAAATTCTGGAAATGCAAAGCGAAAAAGAAAGGGATTTCTTCCTGCTCGCGCTGATTGATACTACGGCGCGGGTTGCAAACGTAATAAAACAGGGCGGTTCGCTAAGGAAAGCCAAAAAGCCTTTTTTGCCGGTAAAAAATGTTTTTTTGGGAAAGACAAGGCGAATGATTGCTGATTTAAAGCAAACCAGAATCAGCGGGCCAGAACCAATAGTGCAAGAGCAAGACGCGCGCGCTTTTTCCCTTGAACCGGAAAGCATTGGCAGCATTATTACCAGCCCACCGTATTTGAACAAAATAGAATATTCAAGCGTTTACAAGCTCGAATTAGGATTGTTTTTTGGCGCACAGGAAACAAGATTGCGCGCGTTCATTGCAGACGGAGCAACAGGCAGAGATACTGAAACAAAGCTCCCGTTAATTGCAAAGGCTTATTTTGAAGACATGGAAAAAACAATTCAAAATTGCTTTAACGCACTAAAACGCGGCGGAAAATGCATTATTGTTGTTGGCGGAGGCTGTTTTCCTTACGAAACAATAGAAAGCGATGATGTTCTAATAGAAATCGCTGAAACAATCGGCTTCAAGTTAGTGCAAAAAATAGTTGCGCGCAAAGTAAATTGCATGCGCAACCGCACAATAAACGTTGGAACAGCCAGGGAAAGCGTGATTGTTCTGGAAAAACCCAGTGCTTGAATCATTTTCTCTTGAACGGACACATTATTTCCGCGCTTGCAATCTTGTGCTTTTCAATTTCTTGCAAAAACTCTTGCGTGCTATTGCAATCAAGAGTTTCCACATCAAGCGCAAAAACACTGAAGAAATACCTGTGCGTGCCGCTTGGCGGGCAAGGAGCACAATATTCTTTTCTTCCAGAATCATTCACTATTTGAATTGCGCCAGCAGGAACAGAGTCTTTTGGAATAAAAGAAACACTCGCGGGAACATTGCAGACAAGCCAGTGATAAAATGTTCCAATCGGCGCGTCAGGGTCTTTCACAACCAAAGCAAAACTCTTTGTCTGCGCAGGCGCTTCAAGCCAGTGCAATTCGGGATTATAGCCAACAGCATCACAACCAAACTCTTTCGGAATTAGTTTCCCATTTTCAATGTCTTTGCTCAACAGCTTCATTTCAACCACCAGAACAATTCTGCAGGAAAAGACTTAAATTTATAAAGCAAAAACAGCTTTTTTTATTGAGGTGAATGATTTTGGCTTCAAAAATAATTGTTCCGGGAATAGTTGCGGGAATAGTAATTCTCGTTGTTTCAATGGCAATCAGCACGCTGGCACAATCAATCTTCAATTACAACGTGCTCACGCTAGCAGGAATGCGCACAGTAGACGACCCAATAATGCTATTGTTCTTCTTGCAGCCTTTTGTAACAGGATTTGCAATGGCAATATTATATAATTACACCAAAACCTCTTTCAAGGGAAACACAATGCAAAAAGGAAAATTGTTAGGCATGCTCGGCTGGTTTGTCTATGGCATTCCATCAGCATTCATTGTATTCACCAGCATGAACTACCCAATAGGCTTTACAATAAATTCTGTCATTGGCTCGTTCGCATACATGATGGCAGCAGGCTGGACAATAACAAAGCTGTCCAATTAATTTTTGGACAGCCAATTCTCTTTTTTAAAGTTTCCATTCCAAAATTACTACAAGACATTTCTGCGCAATCTCCAAAGATTGTGCAAATGCCATCAGGCATTCTGCCTCTGAGCAGTAGCGAAGAGGCAGTATATTTGCACCGCTTTAGTAAAGCGGAGCCCTGGTAGTCTATCGGTAGGATGCGGCCCTGTCGGAGCTTTTCTTTGCAAGAAAAGTTCGCAAAAGAAAGGAAATTTGCTGTTGCAAATTTCAATTGCAAAAAAGTTCTAGATAGGCTGCGAGGCGGGTCCGACTCCCGCCCAGGGCGCTAAAACCTCTATTACTATTAGGCTAACAATTATAGTTAGCCAATCTATTAGTTTTCCTTGAAGCCATATATTCTTGGAGTTGAAATGAATGGCTTCACAAAAGGAGAATAGCTTTACCGGCATTGACATTCACGATTATCAAGGCATGCTGGACATATATCTCAAAAGAATTGCTTCCAGCAAAGAAATAAGTGAAGCGAACCGGCAATTACTGTTAGACTACCACCGTTCAATGGTTAACGATGGCCTGGCAATTCCAACCCAAGTAAAGCAGATTCAAACCATGAATACTATTGCTGAAAAGCTGAAAGACAAAGCATTCAAAGGCTTACTCCGTAAAGACATTGAAGACCTTGTTTTTTGGGTTCGTTCAAAAAATTGTTCTCCTTGGACAACCCACAAATACCTTGTTGGCCTGAAAAAATTCTACAAATGGCTGAACGGCGGAGAAGAATATCCCCCGAAAGTCAAGTGGATTAAAAGCAATGTCAAGAATAGCCAGCAAAAATTGCCTGAGAATCTCTTGACTCAAGAGGATGTTAAAAAGCTCATTAATGCGTGCGAAAATCCGCGCGACAAGTGCTTTTTGTCGCTTTTGAATGAGCTGGGTTGCAGAATTGGTGAGATATTAACTCTGGACATCAAAAACTTGGAAGATTGTGGAGACTATTTTCGCGTAACTATCCAACATTCCAAAACACAGCCCCGCAAACTGAAAATAATTGATTCAAAACCTTTTATTGCCCAATGGCTAAACAAGCACTCAAAATTGCAAGGCCCCAATAGTCCTTTGTTCATTGGAATTGGTTCAAAAAACAAGAACGAACGCTTGAATTATGAAGCTTGCCGCATGCTTTTGCGGAAGATTGCAAAAAGAGCTGGCATTCAAAAAGCAATTAATCCGCATCATTGGAGGCACAGCACTGCTACTCGTTATGCCCAATTCATGAACCAAAACGTATTGTGTTATTGGTTTGGCTGGGCAATAGGTTCTCGCATCCCCGGTGTTTACATTCACATGTCCGGAAAGGATTTGGATTCTGTTGTAGATGAAATGCGCGGCAGAGCGCCAACAAAAAAACTCGAAGACGCACTCGCACCAAAACTCTGCCAACAATGCGGCAAAGAAAACACCGGAACAAACGACCTCTGTGAACAATGCGGAGCAGCACTAACAATCCACGGCATCCTGCAAAAAGAAGACAGGCTAAAACAGCTCGAACTTGAAATGCAAGCAAGACAAAAAGTAATGGAAGAATACTTGAAATATCAAAATGAAAAATTGGCGAGAATGGAAAACCTACTAAAAAACGGGCAACTAAACCGTTAGTTTCCAGAAAAAGTATTCGAAAGCAGTGACCTTTTATTAGCCTCAATTTGGGTCTTTAAGTCTGACATAATGTCATCAATCTCTTTCTTAGACACTTCCTTAACTTTCTGGTTAGTTAACAATTCATAAATCTTTGAGTAGAACAATTCCAATAGTTGCCTGTTGTCCTCGAAAGTGTTCTGGTTCTGTTTATAAAACTCAAATATTTTTAGCAATAGACGCGAATCAAGCAGGACATAACTTACACTCTTAGTTTTTTTCACACGTTTTAGTTTTTTGAATGTTTTGTTAAATTTACTGCCGCTTGGCTTATTTGAGATTATACAAAAACACTTTAAGCCGCCTAACTTTTCGATTATCTCGTCACACACCATGCGCTTTAAGTATTCCTTATTTTTTTTAACATCCCCAACCCCCGCCCCGTTCTCAGCAAAAGATAGTTTGCAGTCCCAAATAAAACAACCTCTATTTTCATTGGTGAGCCGTGGAATTGCAGCTACTCCATCAGGAAGTTTTTCTCCAGATTCATTTATGCCCAACCAAGCAGCATTTTTGAAAATATAATAAATCAAGTTAAAACAGTCAAGTTCAAAGTTAACTGGGAAATAATTCGCTGGTCTTTCTTGTTGAACATGTAAAGTAGAAAGACTTTGTTTTGCAGAGTCCGCAGCAGCCATTACCTTATTGCCCCATTTATTTAACTGGTCATTAAATGCATCTTGGATTATTTTTTCTTCTTTGTTCT
>CAYOAS010000074.1:0-6590 GCA_964402015.1 uncultured archaeon
AGTATTAAACCATTATCATGCTCTTGAATTTGCACAACAACCATTCAAAGCACTATTAGACATAGACTTCAACCAAAAAACAATCGGACAATTTTGACTAAAATTCACAGAAAAATAAAAGGAAATTGCACCATGAAAAAATCCTTGAAAATAATGTCGCTATTTGCTGGCTGCGGCGGAATGGACTTGGGATTTATTTTGGCAGAACACCCAAAATACAAATATGAAATAGGTTGGGCTAATGATTTTGACAAAGACGCATGCGAAACATACAAAAAAAATTTCAAACATGAAATTGTATGTGGAGATATTTGGAATATTAATTTAAACAAAACGCCAAAAGCAGACATTATTATTGGCGGTTTCCCTTGTGAGGACTTTTCAATTTTAAGAGGCGATACACGACTTGGATTTAAAGCTAAAAGAGGATTGCTTTATACCAAATTTGTTGAAGCAGTGGCAAAAAAAAAGCCTTTAGCTTTTGTAGCTGAAAATGTCAAGGGACTTTTAAGCATGCATAATGGCTGGGCAATCGAAAAAATAAAAAAAGATTTTGAAAAAGTAGACCATGTCGGCTATACTGTGGAATCCAGTTTGATAAATTTTGCACACTACGGCGTTCCACAAAATAGGCAAAGAGTAATAATTGTCGGAATAAGAAATGATTTAGGAATGCGTTTTGTTTTTCCAGAACCAACGCACAAAGACAATCCAATAAGCGTAAAAGAAGCGTTAGACGGCGTTGAAAAAGCAATTTTCAACAATGAAAAATTAAAAATTCATGAATCAACAAAAAAAATGCTTGAAGCAATACCCGCAGGCGGAAACTATAAGCATGTGCCAAAATATAAAGACAACAATTGGATGAGTTTGATATACAAACGCCTGCATCCAAACGAACCATCACCAACAATAGTAGCCTGCGGCGGCGGTGGAACATGGGGCTATCACTATTCTGAACCAAGACCATTAACAAATAGGGAGCGTGCAAGAATACAAAGTTTTCCAGATTATTTTGAATTTATAGGTTCAACCACTGAAGTAAGAAGGCAGATTGGAAATGCTGTTCCCCCGATTGGAATAAAGCCAATAGCAGAACAAATATTGAAAGTATTAAATAAAGAATCTGGAATTGCTACTTTATAAGATTAGAAAATGCTTTTTGCGGGTTTTGTTTAATTTCATGCTCCCAAACAATTTTTACTTTCCAGCCTTGCTTTTTCAATGCTGAAATATTTTTTTTGTCTCTTTTTTTATTGCCTTCAATTTTAGGCAACCAATATTTTCTATTGGTTTTTGGTTCAATATAGCATTTAGAGCAGGCGTGCCAAAAACAGCCGTGCAGAAAGATTGCAGTTTTCTTTTCTGGCAATATTAAATCTGGACTGCCTTCAATTTTTGGATGCATTTTATGCTTTATTCTTTTCTCTTTTAGCAAAGCATGTATTGTCCTTTCTTGTTTTGTCCATTTGCTTTTGATTTTTGACATTGTATTGCTCCGTTGTGTTTTAGTCAAATTATCAGCCATTGCAACCAACTAATTTTTAATAAGAAGAACTTTTTATACTATCATGGATAACGAACAATTAAGCCTGCCAAAATCCGCTGAATATTTGGGGGTTTCAAAGTCTTTTCTGCAGAACAGCAAGGAAATAAAAATAATAAAGAATGGCAAACGAAGCTTTTGTGCTAAAAATGATTTGGATTGCTGGAAAGCTGAAAGAGAAAAAAGAATTATTTTGCTTGACCTGCAAGATTATGCCAAATGTTTTGATTTTGCTTTGGCAATGTATTATCGTGGTTATACCGCAGTGGATTGGGGAACAGCGAGAAAAAGAGAAGCAGGGCAAAATTTGACTAATTGGATAAGGGGGCAACTTGGAGAAATTGCTGTTCAAAAATTCTTTAAAAAAGAATTTGGATTAGAAATCGAATTGGATTTTGAACTACACAAGGAAATAGTGCCACAAGATATAATTGGTGTCAAAGAAGGAGCAAAATTCCGAGAGCCAAAAATGAAAGTAGCTATTAAAGCCACAAAATTCCAAAACAGCTATTTGATTCTTGGAACAGCTGACGTTGAACCAGAAAATAGAAAATCTGATGTGTATATTCTTACAAAAATAAATCTCCCTGATGACCACTTGTTAAGAATAGCAAAAGAAGAATTGGAAGAATTATTGAAAAACCAAAAGCATTTTGAAAGCTACAAAGACCAGCTTGCTGGTTTTGAACCAATCCCATGCGAAGTAGTTGGCTTTTCATATCGTAAAGAATTAGAAAAAATAGATGATACCGCAACACTTGCACAAATTTTAGGAACAAGAAACCCAACAGGGGCAAGATATGTAAAAGCTTCGGGAGAATTAAGAACTTCGAAGCAAGATTGGCAGAAAATAATAGACAGCATTTGACTTTATGGGCAGACTTACGACTTTGTGGGCAAAAACGACTTTATAGGCAAAGCCCTATTAACAAAAAACAAGAAAAGGTTGAAGGAACTTGCGAATGCGGTTACAAGTTCAAACCAAAAGATTTGGATGATATTTGAAGTTTGGTCTTGATATGGGTTTTGTTATAGATTCTAAAGAAAATGAGCCATTATCCAACAACCCGCCAGTTTCAACATATTCGATGAACTCAACAACAAGCGCAAATCAAGAATATTGGAAAGTGTTGAATTTTTTGATAGATATAGCTACATCCAACCAAGAGAGAAAGGAGACTAAAAAAAGAATTAGTCGTATCAAAAAAGGCATAGATACGAATTGGGAAAAACAGGCTAAATCAGAAACATGGGTTTTACTTTCGGATGCAATGTTGAAGTTTTCCCCTGCTTTTATTTTTGGGGCGTTGGCATTCTCTGTTGTTACGAATCCAAATAATTGGATTATGGCTATTATTGTGTTGGGTACTTTTTTGGCAACTCTAATCTTTTTTTATGCGATGAGAAATAAGCACCAAGCCCAAATCTATAAAGTAGATAACTTACAAAACGAATTAAGGGAAAAGCTACGGGAAGAGTTTAACAAACTAAACCAAAAGAACAAAGAAAACAAGCCATAAAACCGAATACTTACACAGGCTTGCGATTACTTACACAAAATGGTTTACTTACACAAAGCCCACAGCGCCCAAAGTATTAAATACCACTATTTTATTGGGCCAATTAAATCTTATTCGGTGTAATAGGATTACTTTTGTATCAAAACTGGATTTACCAAAGCCATCGTTAAAACGATTTCTATAATTAGGGGTGTATTTGTCAATCAGAATAAAAATGTCATATAAATCTTTTGCATTGACTTCCGCAGCGACCAATCTTTGAGCAACTGCCTTATTTCTGAAATGAAATAAATTGGGTAAAATGCTTCTAACCATTCTAAAATAGTCCTACTTGAAATATTCGTTTATTCTTTCTTTTACCTCCGCTCTCGTCAGTGTTTTTCCATATTTTTCGTATTCTTGTTTGAGTTGTGCGTCCGTTACTATAAAGTACCATTCTTTGAAGTGTTCTGTGTTGTTATTTCGCGCGACCTTTTGTTCTAGTGCACTTGGGTTTTTCTCCAATGTTTTTCCGGTTTCAACCTCCAACGCAATCCATTCGAGTTTTCCGTTTTTAGTAGTCTGGAATGTAATGTCTGGGCCAAAGGTGCTGTATTCGACTATGTTTTCAGTGTATTGCCTGATTTCTTCTGCAATCAATTTTGTTAGGAAGAAGTGTTCTATTGATTCGTTTGTGTCCGGCTTTTTTATTAGGTAAATGTTTCCGCCGCCTTTTTCCAATCCAACCAAGCGCTCTTCTTTGTAGCCTCTGCTTTTCAGGTAATCTGCTTGCTGTTCGTCTAACTCTTTCTTAAGGAAAAAGTCTTTTCGGAGTTTTAGCACGTCTTCTTTGGTTTTTTCTTTTGCTTCGTTGTGCTTTTTCTTCGTTTCTTTTGCACAGATTTCGTCAGGGTTTGTAGTAATAACCTCATATTCTTTTTCGCTTGAAACGATTTTGATTGGAATGTGGTCGTTCATTGCGAATAATAGTCCTTCTCCTTTGTCGGCTGTTAGGATAAAGTTTTGTTCTTCTTGGTTTAAATTGAATTTTTCTGCTATTTCCTTGATTACCGTTGGTTCTTGACGTAAAAGTAGTTTCCATGCGCAGTTTGCTAGAATGGTTTTTCCAGCTCTCCTAGCTAGCAGATCGTTGACTTCTTGAGTAATTATTACCAAGCCTAGTCCGAATTTTCTTGCTGTTTTTATCATTTCAAACAAATAATTTGCTTGTTCGCCATAGCGCAGCAAAGCCCAAGCTTCATCAATGACTAATAGTTTTCTTTCTCTGTCGCTCTGCATTTTTTTGTGAACAAAATCTAATATTAAAAACATCATTGCCGGCTTGACCTGGGAAGGCATGTTTGCAATATTAAAGCAAATCAGGTTATTCTGCAAATTCAGGTTTGTTTTTTTATTCAAAAAACTGAAAGAACCAACAGCATAAATCCCCAAACGGTTCAACAAAGCATCATAAGTCATTTTTTCAATCTTTGAAGCAATTGTTTTCTCTTCAACCAAAGTGTCATACAATTCTTTCAATGTTGGCGGTTCTTTGCTCCAAGTGTTTTTGTCTTTTGGCATTATGCCGTGGTCAACATAAATCTTCAGCAAAGCCCTGTCTAAAATGTTTTTCTGCGGCTCAGTTAGTTCTCCGCACATTATTCTAAACAAATCCATCAAGGAAAGCATTTTGTCGCCAAAATCCCTATCCATCAAATCCAAAGGATTAATGATTGTCTCGGACTCTGGAGAAATTTCAACCAGTTGCCCGCCATAAGTTTTGCATAATTCGACATATTCGCCTTGCGGGTCAATTATTGTAGTTTTCACGTTTTGCAACAAATTACGTAAAATATACAATTTGACAAAAAAAGATTTCCCGCTGCCAGAACTACCTAAACAAAGTCCTGAATAATTCTGCAATTTGTACACATCCAAAATAATCGGAATGTTGTTGTCTTTGTTTAATCCAAACATTATTCCTCCTTCTTGCAGGTTTAGGAAAGAGGATGTGAATGGAAAGCAGGCCGCCAAAGCATTGCTTGGAATGTTTCTTTGAATGCGCAGTTTGTCCTGTCCAATTGGAATAATGCTTTGTATCGCTGGCAGCATTTTCAAGAAAGGGGTTTTTGGAATAATCATCATTGCGTTCAATTCAGATTCAATCTTTCTTGTTGCAAGCTCCAGTTTCTTCTTTGATTTTGCCCGAGCATTAGCGTAAAGGGAGAAATTGAATAATTTCTCTTCGCCGGACTGCAATTTTTCAAGCGTCCTGTAAGTATCGTCATATTGCACCTTCAAAGAAGGATTAACAATTCCCTTTAGTTCTGCTGCCATCATGTCGCTCTTTTGTTTTACGAGTTCTCGGTTCAAGTCATTCAACAATCCTTCGATTTGCGACGGCTCAATGAATAATGAGAGGTCAAAGTCTCCTTCTGCTGAAACAATGCTGTTCAACCAACCCTCTTTGATGACGCGAGGGTATCCAACGGCAGCAACAACCCGGTTGTATGTTGAATTGATTTTTATGCTGTCAAAATTGTTCTTAACATAACTTGGCTTTACTAGCTCTGCCAACAACGAGTCATTTGATTTCATGTTATTCCCCTTTTGTGGTTATTTTGTTTTAACAATTCTTCAAATTCTTCCTTCTTTCGCTTCAGTTCTAAAGTTTTTGCGTTGAAAACGCTTTCTCCAATTATTGCAATCACTTTGGTAAGCTTGTTTATTTCCTGTGGAATTCTAACAATTGCTTTTTTTGTTTCAACGTCAATCTTTTCCATTTTCTGCACCGGCCTTTTTTAACAATGTTATTGGATAAAAATAATCGTTTTCTGTTTGAATCCAAGAATCAAAAAAACCAGCCAAAAGAGAAAACAATACTTGGTCATTCAGCCTCTTTGTAAACAAACCACAGCGTTTCAATTTTTCAGAGCAGAGCTTTGCTCTAACATTCAGTTGATTCAAAGCAATCTCTTTGTTTAATTGGAAAGAACTTTTTGGTTTCTGCTTTGAAAAAACGCTTTTCCAGTTTTGCAGCAAATCCTGTAATGGTTGAGTGTGTGAATACGGAGAATACGGGACAACCAAATAGAATAACCTGTTTTTTACTGAATTTTCTTGAATAAAACCTTGAACAAAAGTCTTAAACGACTCGAATTGTTTTTCCAATTCCATGTTTTTTGATTCAACCACTTTTTTCTTCAATTCAAACAAGTAATCGTCAATGTTCAGGCTTGTTGTCCGCATTACAATCTGAACCGGAAAATCAAGAGAATTCCAAAAGCTCTTGTAGGCAGAAATAATTGCCCTCTGTTCTTCTCCACCTAAAATCCCAAAATTGATTGGAGTAACCTCTAAAATTGCACGGAGCGAACCACTACGCAAATAAATTGCATTGTTTTCAATCTTCTTAACCTCAACAAAATCCAAAAGCCTCTTGTCAAACAATCCAGCTTCAACAATGCCCTTTCGAAAAGCGTTATACGTCACTAAGTGCTGCCAAAAACCAAGAAAAGCAAAACCAATACCCAAACCAAGCAAAA
>CAYOAS010000075.1:0-6557 GCA_964402015.1 uncultured archaeon
ATAAACAAAAAACTACTCACAATGTAGTCAATAAAAACCCACACAAATTCAGGTAATTAAGCTTGTGATGAAGAGGCAAAAAAATGAATTGCATTTATGGAAACAAGCTGCGGGAAATCAGGACGGAAATGGATTTTTTTGACGGAAAAAATTAAAAAGCCTTTTTTTTATGAAGGTTTAAATACACTATTTACACTAATATTAGTGTATAATGTTGTGGGGGTGTTTGTTTTGGAAAATGAAACATTGACGCTTTCTGTTCCTAAGAGGTTGAAGGATGAATTGAGAAAAATGAATGATGTCAATTGGTCAGAAGAGACCAGGCGTTTTTTGGAAGAACGGGTAAAGAGACGCAAAGTATTCAAGCTTCTTGACGAGTTGACGAAAAACAGCCAACTGACAGAACAAGACGCCATAGAATTAGGCAAAGTGGTAAACAAAGGAATGTGGCAAAAGCACTACAAGAAGATGGTTTAAGTGCGAATTGTAATTGATGCAAACATTTTATTTTCAGCCATAATTAAGGACTCTCATACACGCAAGCTTTTGGTAAATGAAAATCTTTATTTTTTGGCGCCAGAATATTTGCTGGAAGAAGTAGCCGAACACAAACTAGAAATAAAAGAAAAGTCTGGATTATCGTCCCAGCAAGTTGAACGCCTTTTGCATGGTTTTCTTGAACTAATTGAACTTGTGGGAAGCGCACGCTTCAGGCAATTCATGGAAAAAGCATTGTCAGCAAGCCCGGACCCCGAAGACACGCCATATTTGGCGCTTTGTCTTTGCGAAAATATTCCGTTATGGTCAAATGACGCCCGGCTAAAAAAACAATCAATAGTGCAAGTTTATTCCACAGCAGAACTAACAAAACAACTCGAATAAAAAACAAAATCAAAAAAATTGTTTTTGCTTAATGCAATCTTCCGTGCGGCCTTCTGACGGCGTGATACACTTTTGTTGCCCTGCCCAACCCAAAAGCTGGTTTTCTTCTCTTAAATCTTTTCTGCGAACGCTTAAGCTGTCAAATATTTCTCTGTTTTAAATGTTGGGAACTCTTGAAAAAAAAGTTGGCGGATTCAGATTTTTTTTCCCATCCATGGTTCGAGCTTTATTGCTTGCGTTTCTTTTTCGCTTGGTATTCCAAAATTGTCTTTTGGCTCTTCGGGCTCTTCTGGTTCTTTTTCCTTTTCTTCTTTTTCTTGCCCTGTTTTTTTTTCATCAGCAAATTTGAAAAAATTGGTTTTGTAATAGTTGACAGAGAAAACGCTGATGAAAGCCATTATTATTATCATTGAAAAAACCTGCAAAATGAAATTGATGATTTCCAACACGAGCCTGAAGATTGGAAATCCTGAAACCGCTGAAAGAGGGATGCTGAAAAGGTTCAGGCCAGCGCCAACCAAAAAGAAAAATCCGCTAATTATCATTACCACGAGGAAATAAAGGATGACTGAAAGAATGTTGTGCAAATAGTTTTCTTTTGCAGCCACAATCGCTTTTTTTATTCCGGTGAATGCGGAAATGTTTTCAAAAACAACTGTCGGGGCAACAAGGACAGTGAACGGCGAAACCACAACCACAATCAGGAAAAAGAATCCAAGCATTGCCGTCAGGACAAGCAATGATTGCATGAAAGGAACTGCAAAAGATTGCGGGTCAAGAATTGCGTCTGGGGAAATTTTTGAAAACGCGTCAGCGAGCGGAACAACCGAAGGCCACAAAAGAATGGCAAGCAAAATTCCAAACAAACAAAAAATTATTGTTGTTGCAAGAAAGAGCGAGGGTGCGCGCTGCAGGGCACTATTCCAAGACTCGTTGAGGGAAATTTTTCCTTTTTCGGAAAAATCCTTTGCAATGAAAAGAGTTATTGCCCAGAAAACAGCGCCAATGTAAAGGAAAAGAATTACTCCAATTACAGCAAGAATTGTCCAAAGGACAATCGAAACAGTGTCAAAGCTGAAAACATAATAGATTGTTGCTGCGGGAATAAGCAGAACAACAATTGTCAGGAAAAAAACAACAATGTTAAGAAAGCTAATTAGCAAATAACAAAGCCACAATCTTAAATCAAGGCTTTTTTTCAAAGAATCAACAACTAATTCCAAAGCGCCGGCCACGAAGAGAAAAAGGAAAGAAGTCATATTTAAAGCTTATTGAAAAAAAAAGAATATGCATGGCAACACAAAAACAAGTAAAGGACGCGGGAAAATTTTTTTTGCTGCTAATAATTTTCTTTTCTGTTTTGCTTTTTCTTTCAGCGGCTGTTCCAGAAAATTTTTTTGAAAAAATAACAGCAAAAGCAAGCAACGCGGTTTATGGCTCTGCCGGAATCAGCGGAACAATAACAGGGCAAAACAACGAAATATTCATCAAGATAAACAATGGCCCGAATATTTTTTTCAGCAACCTTTGTACCGGCGTGCTGGAAACAATACTGCTTGTTTCCGCAATCGCCGCAACATTTGAAATTTCAAAGAAAAAAAGATTGTTGGGAATTGCGGTTGGCATTGTTGCAGTGTTTGCATTCAATATTCTGCGCATTGTTGTGACAACTCTCGCAATACTGAATGCGGGAATTGAAACAGCAGAATTCGCGCACAACATACTTTTCAGGGTTTTTTTGTTCGTTGCAATTGCGGGATTGTATGCGGGCTGGTACCGCTGGGCAACCGCGCAGCAATAAAACAAAAAAGCAGGGCCTCTTCCAGTTGCATCAGCAACAGGAAAGTCCAACACAACATGGAAACTTTGTTTCCATGTGCAGCACGGAACTTTGTTCCGCGCTGTCGCGGCGGGTTCTCGCCGCTGGGCAACCGCAAACCAATAAACTGCAAAACAATTTGAAAAGGTTTAATAATATTTTGTATTACTTGGTATTATTGGTGTTTTTTTGTTGGAAACCGTGAGCTTGAAGCTGAAACCAGAAACCTCTAAAAGAATTAATGAGGCCGTGCAATCGTTTGATTACGGGACAAAAACAGAATTCATCCGCGAGGCGATTCGGGACAAATTAGGCGAACTGGAAAAACAGAAAGAATGGAAAAAATTATATGAACTGCGCGGCATTTTGAAAGGAAAAAGCGGGTTCAAAACTTACGATGAATGGCATGAGTGGAGGAGCAATGAAGGAAGCAAAGAACTGTTAAAACATTTCAAAGAAAAATTCAAATCTAATCAAAAATGACTTTCTCCGGAACACAACATTCAACAATTTCTTGCAATTCTTCAAAGTGCCTGTCTCGGGAAACCAGCATTGCGTTATTATCCCTGGCTAAAACAGCATGCAGCGCATCGCCGAACGGAACTGCCTTTTTATTGGCAATCGCTTCTGATTCAGCAACCTGTTTCTCTGAAACCAGCACTATTGCAATACTAACGCGAAAGGAATCTTGAAATTCTTTTATAAATTCTGGAAAACGCTCAAACTCCGAAATGACTGCTTCTGAATACAGAACAACTGATTCGTTTTTTTCGCATTTTTTAAGGAATTGGAACGCGAATTCCCCTAACGGCCTGACGCCATCGCTTCTGTCCTCAAAATAGTCGCGCCAGACAGAAGTGTCAACATAAAATCGTTTCCGCAACAAACCGCCAAAAAAAAACTGTTTACGCGGATTTTTTAATTCTGGCTTTTTTTCGTCGGTTGCCGCAAACGCTTTTTTTCGGTTGGTTTAATTAAATTTGCAAAAAAAAAGAGTCCAAAGGCTATTGAGGCAAAGATAAAGAAAACTGTTTTTCGCCAATAACCGCAAGGATTTAAATAAGGTGATTATATCAATTGATATAAGTGGTTTGCGTGGCTAAAACTGTGACAATTTTCAGGCAAGAGAACATTCTTCGTTATCCCAGATTGGATACTGTTTTGATGGTTGAAGAAGCCATTAGAAACGCTGAGGAATACCCGACAAAAGCAGAATTGTGGAAGAATCTTCCCAAAAAAATGATGTACCAGACTTTCAACCTGATTTTGGATTACTTGGAGTACAGTGGCAAGATTTTGATTGCAAAAGACAGAGCAATAATCTGGATTTACGATCCCGAAGGAGTCAGAAAACTTTTAAGCCAAAAACATTTGGTGGCAAGATGAAACAAGACAACAGGCAAAAGTTTGTAATATTCATCGACGACAAAACCAAAGAATCCTTTGGCAAACTCAAAGAGGGAAGATTCGAAGACAAACAATTATATGAATTCATCAACAGGGCAATGGACGACTTGAAGGAAAACCCAGAGACAGGAATTCACATTCCAAAAAAGAACTGGCCCAAAGAATATATCCAAAAATACGGAGTCAGCAATCTTTGGAAATATGATTTGCCAAACGGTTGGCGGCTCATTTACACAATCAAAGGCACAGAAATACATGTTCTGGCAGTCATTTTGGAATGGTTTGAACACAAAGAATACGAAAGAAAATTCAAATACCGCAGAAGCTAAAAGCGCTTCCCAAATTCTTCCAAACTTTTTCCGCAACAAAAACACAAAAGAAAGCTTGCCGGAACAGGTTTTTCAACGCCCTGTTTTTTTGGCGATTGCTGCACTCGCTTTCTTGTATATTTCAAGGTTTTTTTTGTTAAACAGCACAAATCTTATTTCTTCGAAAAAAGAGTCTTTTGCAATTGTTTTTTTGACTGTTTCAACCGCAATTTTTGCCGCAGCTTCTTTTGGATAGTGGAAAGCGCCAGTGGAAATAGCGGGAAAAGCAATTGTTTTTACTCCATGTTTTTTTGCGAGCGCCAGAGAATTCTTATAGCAACTTGACAAGAGCAGTGCTTCTTTTCCTTTTGCTTTGCCAAAAACAGGCCCAACCGTATGAACAACAAATTTTGCAGGCAACAAATAAGCCTTTGTTATTTTGGCTTGCCCTGTGGCACAGCCGCCCAAGCGCCTGCATTCTTCCAGCAATTCTTGCCCAGCGGCTTTATGGATTGCCCCGTCAACTCCCATGCCGCCAAGCAGGCTTGAATTTGCGGCATTGACTATTGCATCAACTTTTTGCTTTACAATGTCGCCAAGAACAACAGTAATTTGCACCATCAAAACAATAAAGCATCAAAAAAGATTAAATACAGATTAAGCGTTATCTTTAGCGAGCAACGGCAAAAAGCACTGGCTTTTTTGTTGTTTGCTTTGTATATTAATAAAAGAGTTAAATATTATTTGGTGCAGTTAATCAATTAACAGAAACAATCGATTGTTTTGAGTGGTTTTTTTGGGTATAACCGACAAGCTTTCTGAATGGTATGCTCTTGCGGAAGAAAAATTCTACAAAATAATGGACTGGTTCGAATTAAAGGGAATTCCGGTTTACAATTACAACGATTTTTTGGAAAAGCGGGGAATTCCGGTTTTTCCTTTTACAATAGCGCTGATTGCAATAATTGCAGTAATTATTTTCTGGTTCTTGACAGTGAGCACGAGCATTGCGCCAACGCTATCGCTCAGCATTAAAGATGAAAGCGACAATGCATTGAGTGCAGTGAATGTCAGAGTTTTGTTTAACGAGAAAACGATTTTTGATGATTTGCGCAGCCATGCGGGAGAAATAAAGCTCAGCAATGTGCCGCTTGGCTCGCGCTTGGAAGTGCGTGCAAAAAAAGCTGGCTTTGACGAAACAATAACAATAGTGACAGTGAACGACGCGCGCATGCCAGTTGAAATAACAATGCAAAAAATAACAACCCCGATAACCGGATTGCTAAAGATTGTTGATGAAAAAACAGGATTGCCAGTAAAAGGCGCGCTGGCAACAGCAACATGGGGAAAAGATTTTGTAAGGCAAGTGACAACAGACGAAAACGGCCTGGCAAAGCTCGAAGGAGTTCCACGGGGAGAAAAAATAAAAATAACAGTAAAGGCTGACAATTTTGAGGACATGCTGGATTTGCTTTCTTTTGAGAGCGGGCAGACGCAAACTTTCAGCATTCCGGCAAAAACAACTGCAATGTTTGGCGCGGCAAACCTGTTGATAACTGTTTTTGACGCAGAAACAGATTCAACGCTTGACGATGTTTCAATAAAAATCTTTGACGCGACAAAAGACGCATTGTTATTCGAGGGAATAACACAGGACGGGCAATATTTAGCGCAATTGCCAAAAGGGACTGTTGTGCGCATTACTGCAACAAAATCTTCTTACATTAAATTTGATTCAACTGCAAGCGCTGCGCCATTGACAATCCGAGAGGACGAGGAAATGCTGGATGTTTACCTTGAAAAAGGCGGGCAAAAAATAAAGTTAACCGTGAAACAAAAGGATTCATTGCTGCCAATCCTCGGAGCAACTGTTTCATTGTACAGTGCTGCAGGCAACCTGCTTGACAGCAACAAAAGCGGTTTTTCCGGGACCGTGGAATTTGCTGGATTAAATTCGGATGAAAATTATTTCATTACAGCATTTTTGGAAGGATACAATGGCGATGCAAAAAAAATCAATCCGGGAACAACAAGCGAAACAGACTTGGTGTTCGAACTATCAAACGAACAAAACAGCGCATCGCTGAACACATATGTTTATTCTGCTGACGGAGACGCGGCAAACGATGCGACAGTGAACT
>CAYOAS010000076.1:0-6494 GCA_964402015.1 uncultured archaeon
TCCAGAAGAAAGGCAAATCTGGCTGGGTGCAGGAAAGCGCAAGGCATTCACTGGCTCGGAAGGGGATTAAAACAGGGAAAAAAAAATCACTATTGCAACAGTCACAAGAGAGAATAAAATTTTTAAATGAAAATCCAAAAGAGTTTCAGAAGGCTTGCATTAGAATGAATCGCTTGAGATTATATGGGGAATTACCTAAAAAACTTAAAGACAAGGGCTACACTGGTTGATGAAAAATGACAAAAGGTTGGAAGAGGGAATCCGCAAGGCATTCACTTGCGAGGAAGGGGATAGAATCTGGAAGAAAAAAATCTTTTACCACCTCTTATCCGCCATTAACTAAACAAGATTATTATAATATTGCTGAAAGGGTTGGTTTAGGTTATGGTCACAGAGTAGCTTATGTGGCATTTATGCCAAAGGCATTTCCAAATGAAAGAGACACAGCTTATGCTACTGAATGGGCTGAAAGATTTAAGGATGGCACTATGTTTGCTGCCGCAGACAGCACAAGGATGAAAGTATTAGTGGAAGTTTATGGCGTAATTAAAAGGGGGTGAAATGAAAATGGAACGAAAATTATTTATAGGGTATCATAAAACAAAACAAAGTGCCTTGGCTTTTGCCAAAAAATACTCTAAAAACAGAAAATGGGTTTATGGCATTAAGCACGGAAAAGTTCCGACAAGTCAAGCGATACTTATTCCAAGAAAATACGCCCTTGGTTGGGCTATAATTGCAAAAAGAAAAAAGAAAAAAAGGAGGAAATAAAAATGGCAAAAGAAACAGTCTGTTCGGGGGATTCAATCCACTCAAAGGATTTAAACCACTCGATATGTTTCAATATTCCCAACCAAAAAAGCACAGAAAAAGAAAAGTAGCAAAAAAGAAAAAAGCAAAACCAAAATACACCAATAAACAAAGAATATCAAAGGCGACAATAAAGCGTTGGGAACATTTAGCCGCAAAAAAATTAGCAAGGCAAATGGAAGATTGAAGTAAAACAAAAAGGTGAAATAAAAAATGACTAAATGGTTTAAAAAAGCGGTTGAAGCAAAACCACCTTACACATTAGGGGGCTGGAAGAAATCCCAATCAGCCAAAGTCAGGAGAAGCAAAGCATTGGCAAGCCGACCTAAAAATCGTTCCTTGAAAAGCCGAAGGCTATCAGCAGGAAGGGCATTGATTGCATTGTCGAATGTTACGAGGGATAGGGCTACAAAGAAGAAAGCACGGGCTGATGCAAAGTATTTTTTCAGATAAACGCCAATGCGGTGAAAGTGGAAGCATGACGAAAGAATTTGAGAAATTTCAAGACGTTAGAATACTTAAAGGAAAATGGGCTGGTTCAATAGGCTTCATTGACAAAAAATCTTTTAATTGGAATTTGTTTGCAAAAAAGAAAAAAGAACCCAAATATAACGTCTGGGTCAGAAAAGTAAAAACAAAATCGGGGTATATACCAGCATTTTCTACTGGCATGGGCTCTTTAGGCGGGGTAGTGCATAACATTCCAGCTTCTCAATTAAAACTAACGAAGGGAGCGGAAGTAACAAAATTAAATAATGAAATGAGGGAAACAATGGATAAAATAATGAATAAAAAGTTTAGGGGTTTTTGAGATGGTAAAAGGCTGGAAAGAGTTTGAGAAATTCCAAGACGTCAGAATAGTTAAAGGAAAACACACTGGCGCAATTGGTTTCATTGACAAAAAACATTTCAACTGGAATCCATTCGCAAGAAAAAAAGAGCCGAAGTATGATGTTTGGATTAAGAGCTTAAAAACAAAATCGGGGTATAAATCAGCCTTTTCACCCGTAGGTCAAATAGGGCATTCTATTTTTGGCGGCAGGGGCTGGAGCGGCGGAATAATGTCCGACATTCCTGCTTCGCATTTAGGGCGAAGAAAAAAAAGAGGAAAGAAGAAATGACGAAAGGATGGAAGCAGGAATCTGCGAGACACGCATTGGCTGCGAAAGGGATAGAGACAGGAAAGCGATTTCTTAATGACGTTGTTTCAGGTGTTTTAATATTTCCTTATGGCACATACGGAGCAATTCTCTCAAATAAAATAGACGCCCTTGAATATAAAATAGAACATACGAAAAATAAGGCTAAAATAAAAGAATATACAGAAAAACTGAAACAAGCAAACAAACAATTTAATGGTTGGTATAAAAGTGCAAAGAAACATGGGCTGGTGGCATGAAATGACGAAAGGATGGAAGCAGGAATCGGCACGCCACGCACTTGCGAGAAAGGGAATCAAGGTTGGCATAAAAGTTGAGATGGAGCACGCCAAAACAATCAAAAAAATCAAGGAGAAAAACCTTTCAATTAAAGAGGCTGCAACAGAAATCGCCAAAGACCATTTGAAGGAAGACCCTGCTTATTATAAGAAATTGGCGATAGTTGAAAGCAAAAAAGGGGAAACACTCGACGGCATGATGACCGTCTCCCAGCTTCTGCCAGAATATGAGGGCGACCTTGTCGGGGATTTGACATTAAGCGAATTGAAATATACCTACCCGCCGCTTTATGAGCAAATAAAGCACTGGGAAGAATTGGGTCAGGGGCTTGAAAAAGTAGTTAAAAAAGAGGCAAAAGGGGTAGGGTTGAAAGGCAAAACAACCCCGAAAACAGCAAAAGCGATTCAAGGCAGAAGTATCCTGAAAAACTGATTTTAGACCTACAGAAAGGCTTATATACCTCGTCTGGTGCATAGTATATATCAACCGTCTTTTTTAGATGGATAGAAAGGAAGCGAGAAAGACAAATGGAACAACGAAAAAAACGCAATTCAATGAGTTGTCCGAAATGCAGGACGACCTTAACTTCGGTAATGTATACCCGCAATGGTTCAATCGAGCCACTGCCTTATTTTGTCGTTTGCCCGAAATGTAAAAAGGTTTACGGTGTGAAATTGATTGATGTTTACGAGTTCGAAAAGGACTATAAACTTTTGAAAAAAAGGGGGAAAATCAATGGAAAATAATCTAACAATTCTAAAAGGGGTTTTTCAGAGACCTAAAATGGTGGGAGGAAAAGGCGTGGTCGTCACGCTGGGAAAAAACAAATTTTCCCTCAACAGAAAAGCAATGTGGTGTCTATTAAGAGCAAATTTTACCCACGCCATTGACACGGAAGTAAAAGACCAGAAAAAACATGGCGTTTCATTATCGGATTTTTTCATAGGGGCATTTCATACACACAGAGCAAAGTCGAAAGAAATGCAGTTTTTTGTGGATGTTGAAAAGGAAAAATGCTATGGTTGTGCATCATTGAGACATCCAATTATTCAGCCTGAAATGGTCTATGAAGTATTTGACAAGGCTTTGCAGAAACATGATTTGAAGCTGGAAGACAAAAGCGGCTTGAAAGGGAAAATTCTTATCCTTCAGAAGACCAAGGTCGCCTCCTTCGGTCTGAAGATTGATGCAGGCGGAATCTACACAGATAAAGCCATAAGGATTTCCAGCTATGTGGAAATTTTGCAGTGCCTGAATCCCCTTTCTTTCGCAGGGCTAAATCGTGGACAATTAACCACCACCCTTCAGCCTGTAAGCGTCAGGATTTTGAGGTTTGAAGGGCTTACGAAAATCCCTGACAGGATTGAGGAAGCCATTGTCGCAATGAAGCCAGAACTAAAAAAAATTGAGGCAATGCTTGGCAAGACCCAGCACAAGGCAGTAACCCTTACACAGGCAAAAGCCATTATGGTAGCCTTCGGGACGAGTTATGGAATCGGCGCAAGGGCACTAAAGAAATCCTTTGAAAGATTCCGAGATGAAGAGAAGCGCACACAATACGGGATAAGCATGGCTTTGAGCTGGACTGTGGAACACGAAGAGGAAATTTTCAGGAAAAATGCCGACCAAGCGAGAACAAACCTTGCAACCATCGCTGGGGCGACCTTGCTTATTGACAAGATAGGCAAAACCGCAAAATTCTGCGAGCAGTATGTGAAGAAAGAGCCCGTTGCACAGGTTGTGATGGCAAGGGTTGAAGGAAAAATTCCGATGGGCAAAGCGAAGGGGGCGGCATAATGGCTAATAGCCTTGGGAAAGACGGATTGGAAGGCAAAACAGTCATTTTGGATTTTGCTGAATACAACAAAGGCGGCTGCACCAAAGACCCGAAGACAAGAGCTTTTCTCTGCACTGGTGGCTTTGGCTGCGACAATTTCACACACGGAAGAGCCATCTTCGGAAAGTTTTTAATGGATGGCGAAGAAGCGAGAGTGGACGGCTACTCCCTTAAACGACTTGCCACCGATAAAGAAGCAAAAGAATGGTTTGAAGACTCAATAAAAAGAGGTGTAATGAATAGAGAAAGCGCAACAAAGGTGGAAGCATGAAACTATTTTTGGAAGATACGGGTGATTCGTCTGTCGGCATTTCTGCAACTAAAATAGTAATTGAAATTGGCACAGAGCCTTTTGGAGAAGATGAGGAAGAAAATCGCCTCGGTTTGAAAAAAGACCTGAAGAAGGTTTTTATGGGCTGGGGTATCTTCGAATGCAGCGAAAATTTACTTCATATTTGGTTTGAGGACGAATGTCCTGATTGCATGAAGATAAAAAGTGAAGACAGCAAATGCTACAACCCTCATTGCCCAAGCGGGATGCATAATTTAGATGAGGGCGGAGGCGTAATGAATATTGAAGGAGAAAAATATTACGTTTCATTAGGTATGCGACGCATGGGCGGAAGTTTTGTAAAAAGCCTTGGTGAAGCATTAAGCCACGCCGACCTTAATAACACTAAAAAGATAAAGGCAAATTTCAAGGAATATTGGGGCGAATACCTGAAAATTGGAAAGGGGTTAGAAGGGGAGCGGCATGAATGAAAAAGAAATTGTTTTGAAACTTACCCGCAGGCAAGCATGTGCTGTTGCAACGCTTTGTGCGGCACATAATGAATGCGGTGGGATAGAGCCGCCTGCAAATGTGGCTGGTCAGGTTGAAAACAAGTTGGCAAAAATAGGTGTTGGCAAATGGGACTATCACACCAATTACGCAAAGAAAAAAGAGGTGATGGCATGAGGGGTGTTCTAACCAAAGAAGCGGACAATATTGCAGAAAGGATGATAAAAAGAAAAATAACCACAGCAGAGCTGCGCCTTATTGCTTACGTCCAGTATGTTATGGTAAATGAACAGAAGATAAACCCCACCAGAGTAAACCAAGATGAAAGAGAAATTCTTTCAAAATGGCGGGAAGAAGGATTCATTGAAGGCGGTGCAAGCGGGCTGTCTATAACGAAGGAATTCTGGGACTTCATGTGCGAGATGTTGTTTGAAACTTATGTGAAGAACTCTTTTAGCGTGGTTTGTGAGGAGGGCGCATAAATATGGGTAAGGCAATTATTTTCGTTTTGGCTGTTCTTGCACTGCTATCGCTGGCAGTCATATCGCACATAATACCCAATCCTAATGCTGGGTTGGTATCCATTCAAAAAGACAGCCTTGAGCCCACCGAAAAATGGGGGCAAAAAATTTCAGTTCGAGACATTACGCCTGAAGAGCAAGACGCCATTGGTGCAGGGGCGCATCCGATAGACTTAATAAAACCATTTTCTTTTGAAAAACGTGCCGAAGCGCAATCCAGCCCCTTTAGGGGCTGGTTAGCGAGGCAATAAAATGATAAATATGCAGAGAACAAATGTTATAGAATTGGTTACCAACAAACAGCAAAAGAAACTTTTGCTGGAATTGATGATGCTATCATCCTGCGTCTGGAATGTAGCTAACTACAACTTCAGGCAAGCCGTGTTCAAAAAAGAAAAAGCAAAATCGTTTTTCAAACAACAACAGGCAATTCAAACAAAAGACGATTACCAAAAACTCGGAAGAAGCTATGCGCTGCCAATGCTGCAAAAACACTCATTCATAGTAAACGGATATTTCGGGCTAATCAAATCAAAAGCACAGGCGAAGGTTGGGCTGCCGAAATACCTAAAAAACAGGAAAACAAACACAACAATACCGAGCATGCTGCGGATAGATGCAGGGCAATATTATTTCAAAAACGACAAAGCGCACCTGCCACTGTCACGCAAGATGAGGAAAGAAACAGGGCTAAAAGGCATTATCCTAAACTACAACGGCAAGCCGAGATGGGAAGGAAAACAAGGGTCAGCAGAAGTGCATTATAATAAGATAAACAAAAAGTTTTATCTGCACCAATCAATCGAAGTGCCAGAGCCGACCAAACGAATAGGGGAAAAGATATTGGCGATTGACATCGGGATAAAGAGAGGCATAGCGGGCTTTGACAACAAAAACGCATACCTCTATCAAAACCCAATAATAAAAAAATGGAAGCTGATGACAAAAAGAATAAGTCGCCTGCAAAAAATAGCCAAAAATAGGAACGGGCAATACACAACCAAACAAATTAATGCGCTATATCAAAAAAGGCGTTTGATGGTGGACAATTATTTCAAAAATATCGTTTCTTGGGCAATCAAAGACAGTAGCCCTGACAAAATAAT
>CAYOAS010000077.1:0-6450 GCA_964402015.1 uncultured archaeon
ATACAAAAAAAGAAGAACAAAAAGCAATTGCGGATTATGCAACAGCTGAAAAGAAAAGCAAGGAAAGAGAGTATGACGTCGTTCTTGTTGGGGTGGATACTGTAACTGACTTGAAAAAAGCATACCCTAATTATTTTGTGGATAGCAAAGAATTTTTAGAAAACTTAAGAAAAATTATTGACAAACAGGCTTTGGGAGCAACCGTTAGAATTTAGCAGCAGAACGGAATAAAAGAGCAAGGCTGAGAAGCCAGAAAGCTTTTTAACCAAAAACGCATTATCTTTACGGTGCTGGAAAATGAAGCGTGATATTGCAGTAATTGAAGTCAGTTATGAGGCTGCAAACAAGGTTGGCGGAATTTATACTGTTTTGGTCAGCAAAAGCCAGAGAATGATGCAGAATTTTTCCGAATATCTTGCAATCGGGTTTTATAATCCGGAGCAGGCAATAGTAAGGTTTGAGCAAGACAAGGAATTCGCAAAAAGAATGCAAAAAATAACAGGCCCATTGGAAAAAAGATTTGGCTTCAAAATCCACTGTGGAAAATGGCTGGTGAAAGGCCAAAAACCAAATTGCATCCTGATTGACCCTGCTTCTTACAAGAATGCTGCAAATGATGTAAAGCGCGAATTATGGGACAATTTTGGGATTGATTCGTTGAACAGCGATGACTGGTTCAACGAGCCAGTTGTCTGGGCAAAGGCAGCTGGATTGCTGATAGAAGAAATTATAAGGCAAAAAATATTCAAGGAAAAAATAGCAGTGCACTGCCACGAATGGCTTGCCGGAACAGCATTGTTGCACTTGAAAAACAAAAAAATCGATTGCGGAACTGTTTTCACGACGCACGCGACAACTTTGGGAAGGAGCATTGCGGAAAGCGATGCTGATTTGGTAAAAATGATTGATGATGGGTTAAAACAAAAAAAATGTGCTGTAAACGAAATTGTTTACCAGTATAACGTGCAGGCAAAACACATGCTTGAAAAAGCCTGTGCGGAACAAGCAGATGTATTCACTACTGTGAGCGAGATTACTGCGCGCGAGGCGCAATGGGTGCTGTGCAAAAAACCAGATATCCTCACGCCAAACGGCTTGGACTTGGCGGAATTCCCGTTAATGGAGGATTTGAGCGATGAACACATACATGTTCGCAACCAGATAAGAAAATTTGTTCTTGATTATTTTGTCCCATATTATGACCTGGATGTAAAAGACACTTTGTTTTATTTCATTTCCGGCAGGCACGAATTCCACAACAAGGGAATTGACGTTTTCATTGACGCGCTTGGAAAACTGAACAGGCAATTAAAGGCAAAAAAGCACGAAACAAAAACAATTGTTGCATTTATTTTCATCCCAAATGGTGGCGTGAACAGGAATGTTGAAATGATAAAAAACCTTTCAAGATTCCAGAGAATAGAGGATTTGGTTGATGATGAATTGCCAAACATAAAGGAAAGGGTTTTCACTTCAATTTCAGAAGGAAAAATGCCTGACCAATCATGCGTTTTAGGCGAAGAATTTTTGTTCGATTTGAAAAAACTGCTGGCAAAAATCCGCTACACAAAAGGCCAGAACGCGCCGATTTCCCCTTTTGACTTGCAGGGCGAAAACGATATAACAAGAGCATTGCAAAGAAACGGATTGTTCAACAGCAAAGAAGACAAGGTAAAAGTGATTTATTATCCGGATTATTTGAGCAGCGCTGATGGCTTGTTGGGATTGAATTATTACGGTGCAATAATCGGAAGCCATTTGGGGGTATTCCCGTCATACTACGAGCCGTGGGGATACACGCCGCTTGAAACAGCAGCCTACGGAGTAATGGCAATAACAACAGACCTCGCGGGCTTTGGGCAATTCATAAAAAAAGAAATGCAAAAAACAGACAAAAAAGGCATTTTCGTTTTAGACAGGGAAGGAAAAACAAAAGGCGAAACCAGCGACGCGCTATGCAAAATAATGATGGAAATCTACAAAACAGGCAAAAAAGAAAGAATAGAATACAAAATGGGTGCAAAAGAATTAAGCTTTAGCGCAGACTGGAGCCAACTAATAGAAAACTATGCCAAGGCATACGAGCTCGCGCTCAAAAAAAAGTGATTGAATGGAAAAAAAAATAATTGCGGCAATTGTGATTGTTGCAATAATAGCAGTGGTTATTATTGTGGTTAATCCGTTCAAGCCGCCGGAACAACCATTCCCTGATGAAAATGCAACGCTAGAGGACGAAAACATTGGGCCGGGACCATTGGATGTTTTGACGCCGGAAGAACTAGTAGCGCATGATGAGCAATTGCAGCAAAGCGACCCCGTGAGGTACAATGCGCTGCAGCAAAACAATATTGGAATCTGCGAACAAGAAAAAAATTCTTCAGAAATCGAATGGTGCAAGGCAGCAGTAGCAGAAAAATTAAGGGATGAAAGCGTTTGCCCAACTCTGAACGGAGCGCCGCGCAACCAGTGCTATAACGACGTTGCAAGAGCAACTGGCAAGCTTGAATTGTGCAGGAATATTACTTCAACAGACTGGAAAAACGAATGCATCACAAAACTCGCATCCATAAACAACAATCTTGATGCCTGCTATGAAATAACAAACCCTGACTGGAGCGACAACTGCATTGCACAAATAGCAATGGACAGGAACGACACAAGCCTCTGCTCTCAAGTAAAAGACGAAGAGTTCAGGCAAGACTGCATAGCGAATATTACTGGTTAAAAATTCAAAAAATAAGCAAAAACTGGGAAATTTTATTATGGCTGTGAAAAAAATCCGAAACAATGCAGCAAGGAAAAAAGCCGCGCGCCCTTATGGCTTAAGCGAACAGGACTGGAATCTTGCCCGCAAGATAGCCAGAGAGCAAGGAGTGCTGCCTTCTGATGCCGCGCGCTATGTAAAAGCGCACAGGTTGAACAGCAGAAAAATGTGCCAAGATTATTAGGGCAACAGAACAACAAAGCTTACTTGCACATTTCTTTTGCAATGAATTCAGGGGAAATCGGCTGCCTGCTGAAGTATTTAAAGTATTTCTTACTTAAAAATAATTGATTTGAATGGAATTAACCAGTTTACAAACCCAAAGCAAAAATACTGTTTTTTTACATGATTTAGGCATGACGGAGCTGGATTGGAAGAAAAAAAACATTGATGCTTTTGGGGTTGACCTTTCTTTTTCGGATATAAGGGAATTTGAAAGAACAAAACACGTTCACAGATTGCACCCTTACCTTGGAAAATTTATCCCTCAATTGGCGGAAATTTTTATTAAAAAATATTTTAAACAAAACCAGTGGATTTTGGATCCTTTTGCGGGTTCTGGCACAACACTCATTGAATCAAATGTTTTGGACATGAATTCTATTGGAGTAGAATTATCTGTTTTCAATACTCTTATTTGTAAAGTCAAGATGCAAAAGCATAACATTGTCCAAGTTGAACAGGAAATAAAAAATATTTTAGAAAAGACAAAAGAATTCAGCAAATTGCTGGTAAACAACCAGAGAACTTTAACCAAAAAAGAACCACGATTAACAACCGACAGCGATTATTTGAATAATTGGTTTTCTGAAAGAGCACTAAAAGAAATTTTGTTTTACAGAAGCTTAATCGGCAATTATGAAAACCAAGACATTCTAAAAATTATACTTAGCAGGGCGACAAGGTCAGCAAGACAAACCCCACACTATGATTTAGCACGGCCAACAAAACCGGTAAAAGGAAAATATTGGTGCATTAAACACAAAAGATACTGCGAACCGATAAACGAAGCTTTGAAATTTATCAACAGGTATAGTTTGGATACAATCGAAAGAATAAAAGAATTTGAAAAAGTGAGAACAAACAAAAAAATGATAATACTGGAAGGCGACAGCAGAACAATAAAATTGCCAATAAATCAAATCGACGGCATATTCACTTCCCCGCCATATGTTGGGTTAATAGATTACCACGACCAACACAAATACGCCTATGATTTATTTGGGTTCCAAAACAACGACAAAAGAGAAATAGGCCCTATGTCAAACGGAAAAAACGCAAAAGCCCGGGAAGAATATAAAACTGGAATAATTCAAGTATTTCAAAACATGCACCCATACCTAAAAGACAAAGCAAAATTATTTGTTGTAGTAAATGACAGCTACAAAATGTATCCTGAAATTGCAGAAAAAAGCGGCTTTATTATCAAAGATGTCTTTCACAGACCAGTATTAAACAGAACCGAAAGAGACAATTATTCTTTCTCGGAGAGCATTTATTTTTTTGAAAAAAAATAGTGACAAAAAATGACTTTATCAAAACAACAAACAAATGAAATCAAAGAATATCTTATCAAAAAAATCAAGAACAAACTGCAAAGTTATGACAGGGAAACAAGCGCAATGCCGTTTCACGTAAGGCTTTTTGGAGAGAACAAAATAGCCACTTACTCGTTTATTCAATCTTGCAATACAATGCTTGGCCAGTCCATTTTTGAACAGATTGGGGAAATAATCGCAAAACCAAATTTTGCAATCGCAAAAGCCCAATACAACGAATTTAAAGGAAGCGTTTCGGATAAAGCGATTCTTGTTATAGAACACATAATGAATGATTTGAAAACAGCGAAAAGAAATGCAAACAAAAAGCAAGAAACCAAAAAAATTTTAGCACAGACAAAAAATGGGAAAACTATTTCTTCAAGAGTCGATTTATATCTCAAAGCCAAAAACGGAAAAGAATATCTGATAGAGCTAAAAACCGCAAAACCAAATACAAGCGAGTTTGCAACAGTAAAAAAGAAATTATTAGAATGGATAGCAATGGCCGGAAAAGAAATTTCAACAATGGTTTGCATTCCTTACAACCCATATTACCCGGAACCTTACGAAAGATGGACACTAAAAGGCCTTTTTGATTTGAACGAAGAAATATTGGTTGGAAAAGAATTCTGGGATTTTTTGGGCGGAAAAGGAACCTTTGAACAATTGCTAAAAATATTTGAAGACACGGAAAAAGAACTCTGCCCAAAAATAGAAACCAGAATAAAAAAAATTGCCAAAGCCACAAAAGAAAAATCAGAATAAAAATGCCTGAATAACCCGTTTTAAACCCACAATTACAAAACTCGCGGAAAAGAGTTTGGGAAAAACCAAAAAACTCTTCCAAGAGATTTTTCGCGTTTTTTTTTGTTGATTTTTTTATTGCAGTCTGCTTTTGAGGTCTGTTAATACGTTCATGTAGTTTAGGTATGCGTCGTATGGCGTGTTGTAGTGGTTGAAGTATTTGTGGACATCGCCGTCTGCAAACCATTTTGTGCACATGTAATAAAAGTGGTCACTGGTTTGGAGCTTGCGCCAGTTGTCAAGTTGTTTTTCGTTTTTCTTTTTCAATACTGTTTCTTCCAATGATTTTATTTCTTCGAAAGCGTGTTTTTGCATGTCGTTTTCCAGCCAGGCGCTCAAATCCCGGTTTATGTCTGCCCAGCTGCTATAATATGGAATGTCTATTTCGCCAACTGGCGAGTGTTTTGCAATAATTTCTGATGGCGTGGAAAAAGAAAGCTGTGGATATTTCAATGATTCCGAAGGCAAGTGGCTGAGGAAATTAAAAATTCCAGTGTCTTCCCAATGGTGCTCGCCGAATGTTTCAAAGTCCATGAAAAGATTAATGCACTGGCCTTGAATTGCTGAAAGCCAGCTTGCATATTTGTCTGCTGTTAATGGCCATTCTTTCCAGTCGCGCGAGGAAAAGCGAAAGGCAATGTCGTCGGCAAGCTTGTAGTTGCGCATTAAAACGCGAAGGTTGCTGTTTTTTGCGCGGTAAACAAAATTCGGCGACCTCCAGCCTAAAACGTGGTCTAGTCCTTCGCTGACTATTGCTTTGTAGCCGAGTTTTTCAACTGTTTTTGCAATGTCGTTGCTGTACAATGCTTCAGTGTTTCTGAAAACAACTGGTTTTATTCCAAAAACCTGCTTGAATTTTTTGCTGTGCAATTTTACTTGGTGGTTGAATTCTTTTTCTGAAATCAGGGAAGAAAGGCTGTGATAATATGTTTCGTCAAACAGTTCAACATTGCCAGTGTCAACAAGCGCTTTGAATGTTTCCAATACATTCGGAAAAAACTGTTCCAATTGTTCAATTATTGTGCCAGTAATGCTGAAAGCGAACTTGAATTTTCCGTCAAATTTTTGCAGTGCATCCAAAAGCACTTTGTTTGCTGGCAAATAGCATTTGCGAGAAATGCGTTCCAGATAAAAAAGATTTCTTTCATCGTCAAAATAATTGTCGTTTTTTCCAATGTCAAAAACAGTATAGTGGCGCAGGCGTGGTGGCTGGTGAACGTGAAAATAAAGGCAAATGTCAGGCAATCAAAATCACTCCACAAAAACAATTCTTAATGAAACTGTTTGTGAACTACGCATAACCTAACACCTTGGGTGTTGAGGTTGTGGCTTCTTGTTTCA
>CAYOAS010000078.1:0-6363 GCA_964402015.1 uncultured archaeon
AAACCTAATCAAACGCATTGGTCCAAACAAAGGCGGTTATTGGGAAGTAAAAGGAAAAGAAGATGGTTTGAATGGGTCTTGAAAGCGTTTATGGGAAGGAGATAATCAAGCGTGGAGAAGATTACCTTGACAATGTGAACCAATGCATAAAAATCGGAAATTACCTCTATGCAGACGTTACCGGCACAAGGGAATACAAAACCAAAGTGAATCTTGAAACTTTGGAAGGCGAATGCTCCTGCCCATACGGATCCAACTGCAAGCATGCAGTAGCAGCCTATCTTTACCACGAGCAAGGAAAAAGCGATAACGCCGACAAGTTCATTGAGCACCTACAAAATCTGGACAAGGACAAATTAATCAGTCTGATTGTTGAAAATTTGCCGAAAAACACGGAAATGGCAAACGATTTCACAATAAAAAACACTACCAACCTAAGCGATTTTGCAGATTATTTCATAAAAGATTTCTCTTATAGAAAAATGATGAAAGCGGAAAAACTCATTAGCTTGTTTTCATTCAGGCAATTGGCGCGCCTGATTAAGTTTCTAAACAAACACGAACAAGATGGCTTTGAAAAACTTTATGAAAAACTTTACGAAGACAGGGAATATGCCTCTGATGAGGACAATGCATTTTATGACTTCAAGGATAAGCTTGTCGAAGCAATTGCCAAAAAAATCTCAAGCGAAAGCGAGCTTAAAGAAGCAATAAAAAGCTGTAGCGCCAACTATGAAATAATAAATAACGCGGAACAATTCTCTAAATATAAGAAGATAATCAAAAAAGAGTTTTCAAAAGACGATTACTTTTCTTTCCTTTTAATGCTAAAAAACCCGGATTTGGACGAAATTTCCCAATACATCAACAATGAAAACAGGCATTTGCTTTGGAATCTTTCAGACAATAACATTGAATTGGCCGAACGCCTTGGAAAACACCTTCAAGACAGAACCCTGCTTTTTCTCGTAGCCATTGAAAAAAAGGACTGCGCTTCACTATTGAAATACTTTGATTCTGCCAGCAAGATTCTTGACGAGGATTATATAATTGATGCCGGAGAAATAGTAGACATCCTTATGAAAAACAAAGTCAAGGATGAGAAAATAGCCAAGAAACTCTTGAATAAAGAATTCTTTCGCGTTTACTCTGAAACACAATTGAAGTACCTTGCCAACCAAACAAACGATTTTGAACTAATAGAACACGAATTGCCCCAAGATTTCCTTGAAAGCAAACCATTATTTGAAAGACTGGTAGAACTTGACAAGGAGCGAGCAAAAAAAACACTATGCAAGCCAAACTCGCTTGGCAACCAGAGCCTCGAAAATTCAGTTAAAATGATTCTCTTTGTAAAAAACAGTTTTGGAAGGAACACGCTCATTGATTTTATAGAGAGCAACAGAGAAAGGCTTGCCACTGCTTCGGCACTGAAAAAGCTGCTGAAAGAAGAAGGCATATTCGTTAGCATGCAAAAAGGAAACTTTATCGTGGAGGCTGGAAAATGAAACCAAAACAGAAAAAAAATGAAAACCAAAAAAAGAAACTAACCAATTACCTAATATATAAGCCAGCCACAAGCCCAAAAAATTTGTTGGCTGGAAAATGGCGAATTATCAAAATGACTGATTTTAACCAAAAAGACGTTGACGAGGAAGTCAAAGCCCATATTATCATTGAACGCGGTGGCTGCGGAGAATTTCAATTCATTCTTGTGCGCGGCGACATAAGCGGAGAATTCTCTCAAACCCAAAGCGGCGCACTTTTTGATTTTACTTGGCTTGGAAACGACGAATGCGACGAAGCATCCGGCGATGGCTGGATTCATTCCATGAATGGCACGAAAGCCGAGGGAAAAATTCGTTTCCACTGCGGTGACACATACGAATTCCAAGCAAAAAAAATATTCCCACCAAAAAAACACCAGCGGAAATACTGTTGAAATCCCTTACAGTGCCAAACAATCCAACTGATTTAGCAAAAAAAAGGATAAAATAAGTGAAATAGCAAATCAGCCAATGAAATAACCTAATTCCTACAATTTCAAAAACCAGTATACAATACGGATGCCCCCACTGGGATTTGAACCCAGGTCACAAGCTTGAAAGGCTTGGGTCCTTAACCGGGCTAGACCATGGGGGCAGTTTGTTTTTTTTGTTGTGGCATTTCTCGTTTAGAGATGGTTTAAAAAAAGATGCCTTGATTAGTAAATTACTGATTAACTATTATTTTAAAGGGAATTATTAAATTTGTTTGTGTTGATTTTAGTGTTTTTTTATGGCGCGGTTTGAGGAAGCAGACAAAAGGTTGTTTTTTAACATGTGGATTTGCATGCGCTGCAATGCAAAGAACCGCGGCAGCGAAGGAAAAAAGCCTGACAAGTGCAGGAAGTGCGGCAGCAAAAAACTAAGGCTAAAGCACAAGGTAAAGAAAGCTTAAAGGTGAATTTTGTTTTGAGTACTCGTTCAAAGGATTCCAGCAGGTTCAAGAAAACGCGGGCCAGGCAGCGCTGGAAATGGAAAAAGAAAAAAATGCGCCGAGAAAGGCGCAAAAAGAGATACTTGAAAAAGAGAGCAATCTAACCTGTTTTTTATACGAGGAAGCCGAGCGCAAAGCTTGCAATCAATGCGATTGCTGCCCCAGCAAACCATTGCGCCAAAAGCAGCCAAAACACTTGATTCAAACATAATATTCAGCATAAAGCAAAAAGCATTAAATAGTTCCACCAAACAATTAATTCAACAATATGGCAAAAAGAAACAAAAGATACGAACCCGCACATTCAAAAAGACCGGGGCCATTGGATTTGCCTGCTGCAAAAAAAAATATTGCGGCAATTAATGCTTTGTATAAAAATCCGCAAGAGCGCTTGCATGCATTGGCAAATCTTTTGGTCAGTGCGTACAAGAACAAAACTGGTGACAAGGTATTGTCGCTGATTGAAACTGCGCGTGTGCAAGAAGCAAGGCGCGTTGCAAGCCAATTGAACCATTTCCGGAACAAGTTCCAGTTTTTAGACAACCCTATTGGAACAAGGCTGAAAGCGATTGATAATGGTTTTTGGGCGGCAGTAAAAAAAAATAATCATTCTGCGGCAACAAAAAGCATAATGTGGGCAATTAATTTTTCAAAAAGAGCCAATTGCGAGAAATATTGTTCGGAGTATTTGGAGCATCTTGCAAGAAGGCTGTTGAATGAGTTTGTAAAAACAGAAACAAAGGAAAAAACTAGAAAGTTGATTTTGGATAACTTGTTTTGTGTGTCGCTTAAAGAGGCAATAAAGCTTGCCAAAAGTAGTGGAACCAAGGCTGACTTAAACAGCCTGGGTTATTTGCTGTTGCGTGGGAACAGCTTGTTTAAAAGCAATGGGCTTTAATTTTTTTCAAGGGAATCTTTTATGGATGCTGCTTTTCATTTCTTTTTTGTCTTGATTTTTTTGTTTGCGGCGCGCGTGCATTTGAAACACCATTTTTTGGCACCGATTTTTTTTGCTTTTGTAGCAATGTCGCCGGACATAGACCACTTTTTTGGTTTCCAGACAAGGGCAACATTCCACAATATTTTTGTAACATTGCTGTTTCCGCTTTCCCTGGTTGCCCTGGCTTTTTTGCTTGAAAAAAAAGGGGTGTTCTGGAAGCAATTCACGATTATTTTATTTGTTGTTTTGGCAATCCACCCAATACTTGACTTGCCCACTCAAAATCATTTGTACCAGGTAAAATATTTTTGGCCAGTCTCGCAAAGCGGGATTTCGCTTGACAGTTCTGATTTTGCGCCATATTTTACAATTGCACAAGAAAGTTTCCTTGTTTCGTCATTAAGCGTTTCTTTGGCAATTTCGCTTTTCCTCTTGCTGCCTGTTTGGTTCCTTGAAGAAACAGTTAATTTCATGGCGAGAAGAAAAGAAGATACTGAAGACGCGATAGAAGATACGTTTCGCGAGTTTGAAAATGGATTGAAAAAGCCCTGATTCATTTTTTTGCGCTTGCCCAGAAGCTGATTGCCTCCGGCCTGCCGCGCAGCTTTACTGAAATCTTGTGGCTGTTTTCATTGTTGAAATCAAACGGCAGAGAAACTGTTTCGGTTTTGCTTTGTCCAGCCGCCAAATCAAATGCCATTGTTTTTACAAGTGAGGAATCAATGTTGATGTCGGCAAGATAATCAGTTTTTTTTGTTTCGTGGTTTTCAATTGTGAAAGAAAAATTTATTGTGCTGCCGGAAACGTTTTTGTCATAATCCGCAAAGAATAATGCTGTGAACGCGTTTTGCGCGCGGCTGTTGTTTTGTTCCGCAACAATCGAACCGACTATAAGAGCTATCGCAATTAACGCGACAATTATCGCGCCCAAATAGGCAGTGTCTTCAAGTTTTTTCCCCTGGCCAAACGGGATTTTCCTTTTCATAAAAAACTTTTCCCGGAAATCAAATAAAAAACATTGCCGCAAAAAGAATTGCAAAGCCGAAAAAATGCAGGTAAACTATTTTTTTCATTTTTTTGAATTGAATGTGTTCGGGATGCTCCATTGCCTTTGCGTATTGCGGCAATAGCGCGCCGCTTAACAGCAATGGAACAAGAAATTTTTCCCCAAGGATTGTTGTGCACGCGAACGCGTAGGATATTATTGCAATGAAAAAAGCGAGGAGCGCGGTTGCGATGATTGTTTTTTCGCTGAAAATTACTACGCTGCTTTTAAAGCCCAATTCTTTTTCCAGTTTGCGCGAGCTAAGCCTGAACAGGCTGTAAAAAACATATTGTATTGTTATTACAAAAACAACAATGCTCGATGGAATCAAAGCAATTGACTGCGTTACTAGCGCCCAGCCGGAAAGAAAGCGAAAAATTGGGTTCACCAATGAACCGCTTAGCATGTCAAAGAAAAACCTGCGCTTCAAATAAAACGGTTCCATTGTGTAAAGCCACTGGTTCAATAACATTATTGCCATGCTCGCCAACAAAAGAGCATTGTTCAGCATAAAAGCAAAAGCGAATGAAAGCAACAGCAAAAAGATTCCAAAAGCGAGCGCAATGCTTGGCTTTATTTTTCCCGCTGCAATCGCGAGCTCTTTTTTTGCAGCGTGCTTTTGGTCTTTTTTCCAGTCAGTCCAATCGTTCAAAACATACAGGCCGCCCCAGAACAACGGCCCAATAATAATGAAAGCGCTGGCAAACAAAGCCAAATCAAATTTTGCAATAGCGCTTGCCAAAAAAAGCGCTGTAAAATATCCTATTGCCATGTTCGCAAACTGTTTGCTCCACTCCAACGGTCTAGTAAGCGAAAACAGTGCAAAAAGCCTTTTAAAAACCATAATAAGCAAATAAAAGAGCGTTTTCAAATTTAAAACTGCCGATTTTCGTTCTGGAAACGCCCTCGTTTTTTTTTGGTTTGAATGCGAGGTTACAGCGCTTAGGTTTAAAGCTGTTTGCAAAAATTTTATTTTTGATACAATGGCCACTGCAGTTGACGATTGGGGATTGTTTAGAGCCGTTGCCGAGAGAAACCTTTACCCGCTTTTAGCGGGTAGATGAATCGAGGCTATTGTGAGAGGTTGTTAAGGGGAACAGCGAAATGTTCCCCTTAAACAAACTGATTCTGTAACTATTTTGAGAAACAGTTACTTGTCGGCGCGGGCGCGCTATCGCGCGTGACGCGCCCTACTAACCTTATTTTGTATAGCGGAAGCTGTCAAAAAGGTTTCTGTTTCTCGGGAGAAGAAAAAATATGAAAACGGAAATCAAACTCACAAGCTATAATCACTGTGTTGGAGAATCAAACCCGCATTTGCAGTTCACACCCAAATACAGGAAACCAATCTTTCGGGATGCTGATGTTTTGGTAGAATGCGAGAACGAGTTCAAAAGAATAGCAGCTGAACTAAAAGTCCAACTGCCCGGAATAGGAATCGGCCCAGACCACGCACATTTGTTTATTGCGCATTGGAAAAACTACAGTATCGCAGAACTTGCGAGAAGATTCAAAGGAACAAGTTCAAGACATATCAGACAAAAATATCCAGTAAGGCTAGAAGTCCAAGGCCTTTACGGAGACCAAATGTGGAGCGACGGTTACTTTCACAGAACAGTTGGGGCAGTAACAACAGAAACAATGAAAAAATATGTTACAGAAAGCCAACAAAAACATTGGAGAGCAGAAAAACCAAAACCAGCACAAACCACACTATTGCAATTCCATTAAAGATTCAAAGGACGCCTGCCGCTTCAGCGGCAGGTAGTAGTTCACAAACAAAAAAAGTCTACAATGCCCGCAGCGGGGAAGAACCCATGTTTGATTACCTCAAAAACGATTATAACTTGAGTTTGACACTTGATGGTCTTTTGCAGTAGATTTGTATCTTTTTTTGTTG
>CAYOAS010000079.1:0-6356 GCA_964402015.1 uncultured archaeon
CGGAATGTTTTTTATTTCCTTGAAACAGTTTTCGCAGACAAATTTTTCGTTGAATTTTATTCCAACATCCTTTATGTTTGAGCATAGCGCGCAGAGCTTTCCGTTTTCCTGTTCCGAGTTTTCGTCAGCCCATTGCTTTAGCAAATCCCAGTTAAGCCAGTTCGGCAGAACCATTTCCAGCAGTACAGTCTTGTCGTTCCTGCGAATGCGCTGTATTTGCGTAGGCATTATTCTCTTGCCCAGGCCTTGCAGTATTTTTACTTTTTCCATGTCGCCCCTGCGCATGAATTCATTCAATATTCTTTCAAAGCTTTCAGACAAAACAATTACCTTTTCTTTGCCTTTTTTGATTTGCTTTTTGTTTTTTTAATCTTTTTTGCTTTCGCTTTTTTTGCTTTGGCATTGCGTGCCTTTCTGGCTTTTTTTGCTTTTTTTTCAGCTTTCTTGAAAAAAGCATTGTCTGCTTTTTCACTGGCTATGGAATCCTCTTTAACCAATCGCGTTTCCAGCTCTTTTTCCTCTTCGATAAATTCCGGCTTTTCCTTCTTTTTC
This sequence comes from uncultured archaeon, assembly GCA_964402015.1. Classification (GTDB taxonomy): domain Archaea; phylum Iainarchaeota; class Iainarchaeia; order Iainarchaeales; family JAGVWC01; genus CAYOAS01. Next base: position 553 of record CAYOAS010000079.1, read on the forward strand.
CTGATGCCAATATTGGCGTATTTCCTGTATTTTTGCACTGTCCAAGCCTGCGGCTGTTTTTTTCGCAATTTAAATTCTTCTTTCAATAAACTTAGCCTGAGTTTTTCGCTGACCTGCACAAAACCACCTTTTTCTTCAAAGCCATAACTCTTCAATAAAACAGAGGTTCTTTCATTGAAAAATAAAGCAATAAAGTAGTATATTAATTTAGGGGCAATATATAATACATGCCCAATTTGCCTATTTTTGGGGTTTTAACCCATTTTAACGACTTATTGCATGAAAATTGTTAAAAACAGATTTGCTGGCCAAAAAAAACGAGAAACTGCAAGGGCAGTGCCACATAAGAGGATGCCGCCAGGAAGGCATTTCTTCTTTTAATTCTTTATATGGCCTATAATTATTGCCGGTGAAGAACTGACAATGATTCCGATTCCGAAAGGAAAGTGACGACAGACAGGTGAACTTAGCCGCGCACAATTAATGTTTTATGGATAATTCCGGGATTTGTCTGTTATGGAAAGTTTGGAGAAACGTGCACCGCCAAAGAATAGCCCCTGCATGTGCTACTCGGGAAAAAAATATTCCGCCTGCTGCATGGGAAAACTTACTCCTAATCAGGAAGAATATTACTGGCTTCTCTACAAACAGTCTGTAATTAGGGAAAAGATTATCTCTTTTCTGGAACCAGAAGGGCACGTGAAACTGAATGTTTTTTTGGCGGAATTTGCCAAAGGAATCGGGAAAGATATCACGAAACTGGATGATTCCAACAGAGACCGGTTTTTCGACTGGCTTTTTTACGAAGCAAAATCGAATAACGGCAAAAACTTTTCCAAATGGATAGTGGATTCATTTCCAAATAGGTTTGACCCAACTGAGACGGCTATTGTAAACGAATGGGCAAAAAACTCGTTTCCCGGCGTTTATGAAGTGCTGAAGGCAGATGCGGAAAACTGGAACGTGGAAGTTCAGGAAATAATGAGCGGGAAAGAATATTGCATAACCGAAAAGAGCGGAGCCATGATTCTCTCAAAAGGCATGTTGGTGTTCACAACCATCAACCAGATTTTTGGCCGGCATTATTTTTCTGGAATTCTTGGGCAATTTCCTGAATCCTGCAAAGACCAATATAAAAAGTTCATCAAGAAAGAATGGGAAAAGGCAGGTGGCAAAACCATTATTCTATATGAAGATTTCATGAGGCTCAACAGCCTGGTAATTTCCTCATTTAAGCCGCCAATGCCAAAGTTCCTTAACAGATATGGCGAAGACTTGAAGTTTTGTGAGGCAACTTATCGCTTAAAAATTGGTAAAGAAAACCTGCTAGATTGGTTTGCAAAAAACAAAGACAGATTTGAAATACTTGAAGTCAAAGGAAAAAAAGCTGGCTTAAAAGCCGAGATAGCAATACTCCAGAAAAAAGAAAAACACCTTCCTTCAAATGGCGAGGAAAAAAGACTAGTCATAACCAATGACATTATTGACACTGAAAGAAATGCCCTTGCTTCGATGGGTACCATCACGCTGGAAAAAAACACTCTGAAAATATTTTCAATGTCTGAGCCAGTTTTCCAAAAAACACGGCAATGCCTCGAGAAAACCTTTTCGGGAAAAATCCTGCTCGAAAAAGAGGAAAAAATAGATCCGAATAATATGGAATTTGATGAGAATAATGATGACGATGAAGACGAAGAGGATATTCCCGAAGAGTTTTCAGAGGGACTTACAAAATACCTGGAGCGTTATTACATAAAATGGTGCGACCAAGAAATACCAGCGCTCGGCAACATTACGCCAAGACAAGCCATCAAAACAAAAGAGGGGCGAGAGAAACTTGAAGCGCTTTTAGTACAATTTGAGGGGGATTCCGTTGAACAAAAACTACGCAACAAGCCATTTGTTCCTGCTGAACAGATTATACGCAGGGAACTCGGAATTTGAAAACAAAGGCAAAAATATGGCTGGGTTATAGATTCAAAAAAGTGAGAAAATGAAACAATTGTTTCCATCATACGCAAACCCCAACACTTGGAGAACAATTTCCGCGGATAAAACCAGCAAGGAAGACTGGAAACAGATTCGGCAAAAAATCCTCGAACGCGATGATTATGCATGCCAATACTGCGGCTTCAAGTCAGACAAATGGCAAATAGTACACCACATTGACGGAAACCCTAACAACAACCGCCATTCAAATCTCATGATTGTTTGCCAAATGTGCAATCTGATAGAACACGCTGGAATGGGCTGTGTTCTGCAGGGCATTGTAGACCTTTACAAAAAAGCAAAATATGGTCAAAATGAAATTGTTGCAAAAACAAGAGGATTGCGCGCTGCTGGAAAAATAGATGAAGAAATAATCCGCGATCTTGGTCTTGAGGAAAAAATGGAATTCCAGCAGGATTGGGCTTACCTCAAACCGCTTTTTGGTTTTGTAACTTCAAGAAAAGCAACGGATGAAAAAACAAACACTGCTCTTGCGTATCAATATCAAGCTGCAAGAAACAAAATGAGCCGAGACCAGCAACAGCGAAATTTAAGCGACTTTTAACTTTGGGAAGCCCGTGATTGCAGTGTATTGCATGAATCTTCAAAACTTTGTGCATTATGAATTTCCTGTTGCCAGATTAGGGGAATTGATATGAATGCTTGGTCGCTGGCCAAAAGCCATATATTCGTTATATTTATATATTATTCGTTAAACGAATATAATCATGGTAGAGCTGACTGAGAAGCGATTGGTTTCTCTTTTGTGGATACTAAAAAACAAGGGAAAGAAATGGAGCATTTACGAGTTGCGGAAAGGCGCTGCAGCAATGCTTGGAAAAGACGATGCCGTTTACAAGAAAAACACGCGATTCCCGATAATGGATTTGGCTCTCACTTATGGCCCGACATTTACTTTTGTAAAAGAACTTGAAAAGAGCGGCCTCATAATGAAGGATACAAAGACTATGGAGTATGGCATTGCAAGGGCTGGCGACATGGTAAAGATGATTTCGCTTGCGAGGCCATTCGCAAGCCTGAAAACACTCAATTACCATTCACCACTTGAATTTTCTGGAACGCTGAAAATGGTTCAAGAATCAAAGCTGCCGCACGCTTTTACTATTTTTGCAGGAACCGAACTTTACAGGCCTTACGTGAAAACAGACCAAGTGCATGTTTACATCAGGAAAGGAGAGGAAGAAAAATGGGGCAAATATTTGCTTTCCAAAAAATGCCTTAAGGCACAAAAGAGCCAGGCAAATTTATCCCTCATTCCAACGGAACAAGTGGTTTTTTTCAAGGATGCAGCAAAAGTAAAAGGTTTTTCAGTTGCGCCCATTCCAATTCTTTTGAGTGACCTCTTTAGTTTTGGCGGCTTGGCTGAAGAACAGGCAAACTTTCTGATGGAAGAATGGCTGAACAGCAGGTTGTGATTCTGAAATGGAAAAGCTGATGATAGAAAAATCCGACGAACTCTTGTATGATTTCTTCAAGAACCTTGAAAAAAAGGAAATTGATGAGATCGGCCTAATGGGCGGCTGGGCAGTGCATTACACTCTCAAAAATAAGGCTATTGTGCACGTTGGTTCGAGGGATATTGACATTTTCTTTGACCCTGCAAAAATAAAGCCGAAAGCCATTGAAAAAAAACTCGAGAAAATGGGGTTTCATCCGCACTCCACGTTTCGCTGGGTAAAAATCTTCCACAGTGAAACAGAAAAAGAACTTGATCTGGAAGAAAGCAAAAAACACCCTATCCACAATCTTTCATACATTTATTTTGACATTGCAACCCCAACCAAAATAGGGCACTCCATGCCAGAGCCTTTGTTAAAAAAGGTTTTCAAGAAAGAAAAGGAACTCATAAAAATCAAGGACATTCAAGTAATGGTTCCTTCCCCTAAGATTCTGATTGAAATGAAGCTGAAATCCATTCCAGGAAGAAGTGACTCTTTCAAAAGAACAAAAGATATCGCAGACCTTTACGCATTATTAGAAAACAATGCAGGTCTTTGGGTTACAAGGAATGGCCAGAGAATAAAAGCAAAAGGGCTGGACCAAAATCTTGTCCAAGAATTCAGAGGAAAGCTCGAAAGATTCAAAATAGACGGCACAATAGCTGCATCAGCTACAATGCTGAAAATAGGGCAAAACCAGCTCATGGATTTGTTGGAAAAAATTTGAATGCCGGTTTTTCAAAGGGCGACTATGTGACTAACTCCAGGACTTTATAAGGGATTGTCACATATGTCATAAACAACCAATTCAACAACAAACAACCAGCATATTTTATATGCCGAAAACAAAAAAGTAGTTCTATTAACGATTTTTGCGGTGCTTTTAATGAAAAATATGAAAAAATATTTTTTGGGCTGCTCTGGTTTCAGCTATTCCCACTGGTGCGGCGCATTTTATCCAACAGAATTGCCAAGCCAAAAAATGCTGGATTTTTATTCTCGCCACTTCAATACCGTGGAAATAAATTCGACTTTCTACAACTTCCCAAAACCACAAACAGTAGCGCGCTGGCGCGAAAGCACGCCGAACAGCTTTATTTTTTCGCTAAAAGCCAACAAGCAAATAACCCACATGAAAAAACTCTGCAACTGCAGTGTACTGCTTGAAAAATTCTTTGGCACTGCCTCTGAACTGAAGGGAAAAACCGGCTGCATTCTCTTCCAATTGCCGCCGCAAATGAAAAAAAACATTTCACTCCTGCACAACTTTGCAAAATCGCTTCCGCAGGATTTCAAAAACGTTATAGAATTCCGCCACGCGAGCTGGTTTGATGCTGAAACATTTTCGTTGCTCCGCGATTTGAACATTGGCTATTGCATTGTCAGCGCGCCGCAATTGCCCTGCATTATTGATGCAACAGCAGACTTTGCATATATTCGCTTCCACGGCATAACAAACTGGTATTCCTACAATTATTCAGAACAGGATTTGCAATACTGGGCAGCAGAAATAAAAAAGCTCGGAAAAAAATGCAAGCAGGTTTTTGCATATTTCAACAATGATTACAACGCGTTTGCAGTCCAGAACTGCTTGCGGCTGAAAGAGCTGCTCGAATGATCCAGAAAAAAAGCATTCTATTTCAGATAAACAATCCTGCCGGCATCTTTTATTTTTCCCCTGTCAGCGTATTTTACCAAATAGTGTACTGTGCTTTTTGGCACGCCGGTTGTTTTTTCTATTTCCCGCAGGCTCTTGTGATCGTGAACCATTTCCAGAATCGCCTGCATTTTTTTCAAATCAATCTGCAGTGGTTTTCCAGCGCGTTTCTCTATTTCCAATGTAATTCCGCGTTTTTGCAGTTCGTTCAACTGCTTTGGTTTCAATCGCTTTGCAGTGCTTTCGCTGCAAGAAACGCTTTCAATGCCGTGCTTTTCCAGCAATTCGCAGAGTTTTTTTGCAGAGACAGGCCGTGCAAGATGCACTGCTGTTGTGTTTGCAGGCAGTTGTCTTGCCTCTGTTTTTGGATAAACAACAAACTTCATGTTAGTCAGCCCACTTTATTTTATCGATTATTTTTTTTCCAATGCTCCGTGGCCCGATTTTTTTTGCTGTCGCATATTTTATGCCGCTTAAAATTTCCCCCCTGCGCAATCCCGCGGGCATTTTTTCCATTTTTCCAGGGGCTGTTTCAACAACAAAAGGGCCGCTCCAGACAATGCGTTCTTTTTCCTGCAAGAGTTCAAGCACTTTTTCCACGCTCTGCCAGTCTTCTTCAGCCTTTAGTATTAGCATTCCTGTTCCAATCCTGTCTGCACTGTGGGCGTCGCTTCCGGCAGTGACAAAGCGCGCATGCT
>CAYOAS010000080.1:0-6351 GCA_964402015.1 uncultured archaeon
AAAACTAGCTATATTGAATGGAAATCGCATGAATAAAATTGTTTCGTTACTTACAATCAGAATCCAAGCAGTTTTGACAGCGCAAAAGCTATTATTGCGCCGGTTGAGCTTCCCAAAAAATTCACGTGCGTGTTGTTCAGGCCGCCTTTTCTTTCAAACAATGCCCCGATGATGCTGTCTGCAATAGACCCTGAAAACCCTGCAAGCAATATTATGATTGCAATTCCAAAAACAGAATTTTGCGTTACTGTAAAATAAGCTATTGCAATTATTGCAGCGCCAGCAAGAGCTGCAAGGCAACCTAGTCTTGTTATCCCGCCATCAGTGCCAGGCTCGACTGTTTTAAACGTTGTTATTAAAACAGGCTTTTTTTTTGATAGCAAGCCAATTTCGCTGGAGAGCGTGTCTGCAAGAGCGGCTGCCACTGCGCCAAAAAAGCCAATCTGCGAGCCTAAAAAAAGAGCTATAAGCGCGGCACCACTGTTTCCGATAATGTTTTCCATAGTGCGGACTTCGTGCTTTTTTTTGCTGAAGCTCCTTGCATACTTTGTGCTGGCATCAGCGACAACAAAAAAAACAACCATGAGGAAAAAATCAAAAATGTTCCCCAAAAGGAAAACAAGCAGCCCTACTGCAATTGCTATTGCAACGCCTTTCTTGTCAAGCGCTTTTTTCTTTAGTGAAACAACGGAAAAAACAATCAATGAAACAAGAACAATTGTTGTTTCAAAAATGCTCGGGATCATGCACAGACCATGTATTATATTTTTTTAATTTTGCTGGTTATTTTATTTTTCCAGCAATATTGCCGATTTTGTTATTTCCACGCGCTTTATTGCTGCGACTTGGGATATTGCCTTGAAAATTTTTGATGCTGTGTTGCCAAAGATTAGTTCTTGTGCGAGTTGGTTGTAATCTTTTTTTCCGCTGGATTTTGCTATTTCCTCTTGCATCAATTTTACTATTGAGGCTTTTTTCGGGCCGGAAACTTGTTTCATTGTAATCGCAACCGCTTTTATCCTTATTTTTTTGTTGTCCGCTGTTTCAATTTCCCTTACAACCTGCACTTTTGCAGCCCTTCTCCTGACAAATTTTCTCAAATAGGAATCCTTTATTTCATGCCCGACAATTGTTGTGTAAGCCTTTTGCGCCTGCACGTTGTCAATCTTGAACCTCAAAAATATGTGGTTGATCTTTGCCTGCTTTGTCAAATCGCCGGCGCTCACTAAAACAGTGCGGTTAATCAAAAGCTCTGGTTTTTCCGCGACTGTTTCGCATAATTCTTTTCTGTCAAAGGCTTCTGGAGCAAAAATAGTGTACCATTTTTTCTTCTTCCACTTGTCAATGGTCTTTCTCTTTACTACAATCTTCTTCTTTTCCTCTTGAAGTGTTTCAACAATTGCAGGCATATTCATTCACCTTACTTTACCAACAGCGTGGCTTTTTCAATGCTATAACGCCAGTCTGAAGGCAACCTCTTTGTTTTGATGTAATATTTTACTAGTTTTCTTATTTTTGAAACAGTCATTTCATAACCGCGCTTTGCAGAGGCATCTTTCTTGTTCTTTTTCAAATGCTCATTCAATGCAACAGCCTTTTTTATCAAATAAAGCAGGTCTTCCGGCACATCTTGTTTTATTCCCGCTTCAGTCAAAATCTTCAAAATAGTTTTTTTTGTTGCTTGCCTCACATCCAGCACTCCGTGCTGGTCGCGCAAGATAGCGCCAATTTCAGAAGCAGAATGCCCCTGGTTTGACAGGCTTACAACAAGCTCTTCAATTTCCTTTGGCTTGTATTCTATCCAAACAGGCTTTTCCTTTCCATTTTTTTTCTTGGATTTCTTTGCCGGCTTTTGCTCCAGCATTTCCTGCTGAATATCTTCTTTCCATTCTTTTTTTTCCTCTTCTTTTTTTATTTCCTCGGCAATTTCTTCAATCGCCCCGCTCTCTTTCGGCTTTTCTAAAGCAGCCTTATTAAGGCTGGCGAATGTTCTGCCTTCGACAGAACTTGCCTTCGGCAAATCATGCTTAATGCCTGCTAACGCGCTGCCTTCGGCAGAACTTGCCTTCGGCAAATCATGCTTAATGCCTGCTAACGCGCTGCCTTCGGCAGAACTTGCCTTCGGCAAATCATGCTTAATACCTGTTGACGTGCCAGCTTCTGCGGAGCGTGGCTTCGCCTTTTCTTTTTTCTCGGCTTTCTCTTCAGCTTTTTCCATTGATTTTTCTGCCTTTTCTTTCGCCATCAAAAACACTGAAACCTTTCGGCACCAAAACCACCCGAAACGGCGTGGCTTAGCTGTTTCAATAAAAAACGACTAACTAAAAAGTGCAAAAAAAGGTTTAAATACCCCTTGGCTGGCTCGAATTCAAAGATAACGCGCTCTTTTTTCTATTTCCCCAACCTGCAAAACAACGCTTTTTCCAGCACTGTTTGCCTTGCAGTAAGCCTTGGTTATTTCTTCCCAAGCGCTTGGCATCAGCGAATGGTGGGTTGCCTCAAAAGTCTTTTTGAGGTTCAGCAGGTCAACAGCCTTGTCCTCAATTTTTTCCGAAAAGAATCCCAAGCCAAAATCCACAAAAACAAGCGCATTGCCATCTGCAATCACATTGCTTGTTGTAAGGTCGCCGTGCACCAAACCCCCATTATGCAGCAATGCGATTTCTTTTCCCAGCTCTTTGCAATGCTGCCGAAAATTTTTTTTATTCAGTGCGTCTTTCAATCGCTTTCCTTCAACAAACTCCATTATTATTCCACTGCTTTTTTTTTCTATTGCAAAAATAATCGGTGTGCGAACTCCCAACTCTTTCGCGCGGTGCAATAAAATCGCTTCCTGTTTTGTCCGCTCCCGCCTGATTCTTTCATCCAGTTTTGCCACGCGGTATTCCTTCGGCACTCTGTCCTTCAACAGCGCCTTTCTGTCAAGGAATGTTGTTTCCACTAGCTCTGCTTCAGCGCCTTTCCGCAAAAACCTTTTTTGTTCCATATAAAAAGAATCAGCAGTTTTTTTTAAATGCAGAACGTTTTGTATCTGTTTTTCTTTTCTTTCAGGATTGTCTTTAGGCTGTTTATTGTTTTGTTTTCTTCTGCCAGGTCAAAGCTTGCTGCCTGCACAAAGTCCTTGTAATTGTTAGCAAAATTGTTTGCCAGTGCAATCGACAAATCCGCTTGCGTTAGCGCATCATCAATGTAACCAATTGTTTTTTTCAGGCTTGTTTCTTTTGAACAGCTTGCATCATAATAGTCAATGAACCGTGCTTCTTCAATTGAGTTCAAAAAAGCGCGTTGTGTTTCCGCTACAGCAATCCTGTATTCAATCATTGCAACAAGCGCTTCTGTTTGCCTGCTTTTTTGCTGTTGCGCCAGCGCTTTCAGCGAGAGCAAATCGTTTTCAAACGCCCGCAATTCTTCCAAAGAGCCGGGCGCAATATAACCGTCAAGACCGTGCTTTTCATAAATGCTTTTCAGGTCGGAAAAATTCTTTCCGCCAATATTAAAAATATTATTGGCAAAAAAGAAAAATGCAAGCACTATTGCCAAGCCAATTGCAAATATAATAATTCTCTTTGCCATCACTATCAAGAATGAAAAAACAAATATTTAATACCCACTGGGAAAAGGGGTTTGCGTCATAATTAGTTGGCTATTGTAAATAGTGGTGTTCCGTGTTCGTAGTGGTTGATGTGGGTTTGAGTTAGGTTGTGGATGCATATTCTGGCTTGGTTTTTTCCCCACTGGCCTTTGAAATATTTTTGTCTGACTGGTTTGGTGAATTTGTTGTCGTTGCAATGGTTGACTGATTCTATGTTGCTTCTTTCATGGTATTCGCGTAACCATTCTTGGGTTTTGGTAATGCACTCATAGAGCATGTCCCGCCATGCTGGACAACCTTTTGGTTTTAGTGTTAGGTTCTTTTTTGGGAAGATGTATGGTTTTACTCCGTTGTCTGCTATGTGCTGGACATTGAGTCTTGAAATAAAGCCTGCATCAAACTGTGCTTTTTCCATGCAGGGATAAAGTTTTTTGGTTTCATCAAACAAGGATTGTAGCGTTGGCGCATCATTGATTGGTCCTTCATGGAGGTCATATGCGGAAATAATGTGGAATTGGTTGGATGCCATGATGCTGAGCATGTTGAAATCTTTATGCTTTTCTTCATCTTCTTTGTCTCTTGCCCAGTTTACTTTATTGCTTTTGGCAACGCCGGTTGAGTCGCCGGAAAAACTAGTTGCCAAACCCTGAATAGGCTCGTTGGTTTTCTCAATAATCTTGTGGAGAATATATTGCACGTCGTCATCATAGTATGCCCTGCCAATAGTGCTGGGAGACATTTCTTCTTCAATGCCGAGTTTTTCCTTGAACAAAGAAACCAAACCAATAGCAGAGCGTTCATCAGCTTGAAAAAGCTCTGCTAAAAGAACAGCCTTTGCCTTGTCATGGGCTGAATAATCCGGTGGTTTTCCCTTTCCTCGCTTTACTGTTGGCAAAAAAACAGAATCAACATGTTCCCGAATAGCAATAAGTATTCCAGACAATTCACTCTGTCTGGCTGCATTGTAAGCACTCCAATCCCGCTTGACTTTTTGCTTAGCCTCATAAGGAAACTTTCTTTCAGTTACTTGCTCCAAAACATCTTGCACAACACGCACTGGGAGTCGTTTCATGTTTACCAACATGAACGAACTTCTTGCTATGATTTTCGGTTCAACAAAAATATGAGAGCCACAAAACTAGCTAAAGTTATACCGATTTACGACGCAAAGCCTGGGAAAAGGATTCATTTGAACCTGTGGAAAAAGCTTTTTCGCTTTTCCTTTGTGCCATTCATTTTCAAAAGCTCTTCGAATAGTTTTCTTTGTTCTTTCGAAAGGCCTTGCGGGGTTTCGGCAAACACTTTTATGAATTCGTCGCCAATTTTTCCGGAATCCAAATCTTTTATTCCTTTTCCCTTTAGCCTGAAGATTGTTCCGGTTTGCGTTCCAACAGGAATTTTCAATTTTACTGTTCCTTTCAGCGTTGGCGCATCAACTTCCGCGCCCAATGTTGTTTCTGCAAAGCTTATTGGTATTTCCGCGAACAGGTCTGCCCCGTCTCTCTTGAAAATCTCGTGTTTTTCCACAAACAATACTACAAACAAGTCTCCAGTGCGGCCGCCCTGTTCACCGGCATCGCCCATTCCCTGCAGGCGCAAGTGATTTCCGGTATTTACTCCGGCTGGAATATCCACTTCTATTTTTTTTCTTTTTCTCACAATGCCTTTTCCGCTGCATTTTGAGCAAGGATTCTTTATTATTTTTCCATAGCCCCCGCATTTGGGGCAGGTTGTGCGCGTTGAAAAAATTCCGAACGGAGTTCTTTGCATTCTTTCAACAATACCGTGGCCATTGCAAGTCGGGCAATTGGTTTCTCCGCCGTCCTTTGACCCAGTGCCATGGCATTCCTCGCATTTTTCCAAGTGCTCTATTTCAATGTCTTTTTTTGCGCCAAAAGCAGCTTCTTCAAAACCAATGTTCAAATCAATGCGCAAGTTGTTTCCGTGCCTTGCCCTTTTTCTGGATGTTCCGGCGCTTGCTTGCCCTGCAAAACCAAATTCCCTGAACAAATCCTCAAAACCGCCCATTCCGGAAAACAAGTCTGAAAAATCGAAATCCATTCCCTGGCCAAAGCCTTCAAAACCGCGATAACCCTGGAATTGTTCTGCAGCGTGCCCGAATTCGTCATAATTTTTGCGCTTTTGCTCGTCTGACAAAACTCCGTATGCTTCCAATGCTTCCTGAAATTTTTCTTTTGCCTTCGGGTCATTGCTGACATCAGGATGGTATTGCTTTGCCAGGCGCTTGTACGCTGCTTTTATTTCTTCCGCGTTAGCATTCCGCGAAACTCCAAGAATATCGTAATAATCGCGCTTTTCTGCCATAGCAATCAAACCAGCAAAAATATAATCAGAAAAGAATTATTAAAACCGCTTCATTCCGCCTTACTAAGGCGGTGCGAATATGCTGCCTCTTTCAGAGGCAGGATTTGCCTGTTGGCATTCGTTAATCGCACTGCTTTAGTGTGGTCTGCGGTTTTTTTTGTTTTGGGGGATTTACATAGGTGAAAATTATTTTTCCTTGAAGTCTGCGTCGACAACCTTTCCGTTTTTTCCCTTTTTCTTCGGCTTTTCATTGTTATCATTGTCTTCGTTGTTTTCTTCGCTTTCATTTTGCCCTGGTTGCCGCTGCCCGTATTGCGCTCCGGCTTTAGAATATAATTCCCTGCTCGCGTCCTGCATTGCTTCATTGACTTCTTCCAGTTTTCTTTTTATTGCGGCAGAATCCTTTTTTTCCGGCTCTAAAAGTTTTTTCAGTT
>CAYOAS010000081.1:0-6305 GCA_964402015.1 uncultured archaeon
CGCTACGTTCTGTTTCAGGAACAGCAGGGGCAATTTGGTTTTTCTTAAGCAAAGCCTTTTTTAAAAACAAATAACTCTTTTTTTACAACGTTTGTGGTGAGGAAATGTCTTTTCTTAAATACGGTTCAATGCTGTTTGCTGTGTCTGTTGTCATTGCTTTTCTTGGCTATTTGTATCATTTGTTGATGGGCAGAATGCTTGGTCCGGCGGAATATGGTGAGTTAGCATCGCTCTTTACCTTCATTTACCTTTTCGCAGCCCCCACTGGATTGACTGGCGCGATACAGCTGAGTGCTGCGAGGGAGATTTCGCAAATAAAGACAGGAAACCGGGATATGCTTTTGTGCTATGTCCACTTTCTTTCTGGAAAGGTTTTTTTGCTGGCCATTTCACTTCTTATTATTTTTCTACTGCTTTCGCCATTAATTAGCGCGTTTTTACAAATTGGCCTTATTCCAATTGGTTCCCTTGCTGTTTTGCTGTTTTTTTATTTGCTTTTGGTTATTCCCTGGGGCTTGCTGCAAGGGCTGCAAGGATTTGCATTATACGGCATTTCAAATCTCTTGATGACAACAGTCAAGCTGTTTTTCGCTCTCGCGCTTGTTTCCCTTGGATTCGGCGTTGGAGGTGCAATAACTGGAGTAACTGCTGGTGCAGTTGTTGCCGGAGCCTTTTGCCTGTTTTTTTTGAAAGATTTCTTCAAAAAGCCGGCAGGCCAAACCAATGTAGCAAACTACCGCTTTTTTTCCTTGAGCATTATGCTGTCACTATTTTTCCTAATGTTTTTGATTAATGTTGATATATTGCTGGTGAAGCATTTTTTCAGTGCAGAAGAAGCTGGTCAATATTCAATCGCTTCTTTGCTCGGGAAACTGGTTTATTTCCTTTCAATCTCTTTTGCAACTGTCTTGCTGCCGATGGTTTCAGGGGCTGTTGACAGGAAAAAGGAATTCGCGCTATTAAAAAAAAGCTTTTTTTATATTTCATGCTTTGCCGTTGTTTTGCTCTTTGCTTTTTGGTTTTTCCCAAAGCAGATTGTATCAATTTTTTTTGGTGCCGCCTACGCGCCAAGCGCTTTGCTTCTTCCATTGTTTGGCATTGCAATGTCGCTTTTTTCCTATTGCAACGTTCTGGTTTATTTTGAAATTGCATTGAAGAGAAACAGCCAGGTTTTCGCGCTTGCATTCTCCTGCATTTTTGAAACAATTGCTCTGTGGTTTTTCCACGCTTCGCTTGAACAGGTTCTGGTTGTTTTAACTATTACTAATGCTTTGTTGGCGGCAGCCCTGCTCTTGAACCTTTTTGTGCGCGAGCGTGAATAGCTCGCATCCATTTCGATTGTTTTGCCGGCTTTCAAAATAGCAGGCAGTGTTTCAAAGGTGCTGGCAAGGTTTTGTTTTTTAATGTTCTAAACCGAATGGGCTTTCAACTCATTTTTAGCAGTTCTTTGAATATGACAATGGCCCTTTTGAATTGAAGCGGATTTAATATTTCTGGGATTTTTCTTATTATGAATTTTGGTCGGAAGTAGAATTTCTTGTATGCTTTCTTGAATAAATATTGCAGTTCTTCGCTTGACAAATTCTTGCTTCTAAATGGCGTGGGCTTCTGCTTTGCGGAAAAAAAGGTGTAATCTTGCCACGCATCTTTTTTGATTATGCCTTGTTTCAGGGCAAGGCGGTAGTACTCTGTTCCCGGATAGGGGGTGTAAATGCTGAATTGTGCTTCGTTTGCATCTAGTTCTATGGCAAGGTCAATGGTTTGATTGGCTGTTTTCATTGTTTCCCCCAAGCAGCCTAGCATGAATGTTGTGCTAATCCTCAAGCCAACTTCTTTTGCCCACTTGACAGCTTGTCTTATCTGCCCGAGCGTCATGCCTCTTTTGATATTGTTTAAAATCTGCTGGTTTCCAGATTCAACGCCGAAATTTATTGTACGGCAGCCAGCGAGCTTCATGCGTTGCAGCAATTCTTTATCCACAATATTCGCCCTGGTTTCCGCCCACCATTTTATTTTCAGCTTTCTTTTCAGTATTTCTTCACAAATTTCTTTTGTTATTTCTTTTTTCACAACAAAGGTGTAATCAATGAAGTATATGTATTTTACTCCGTATTTTTTCGCGAGCATTTCCATCTCGTCCACAACATTTTTTGCTGATCTGGTCCTTACACAGTTTTTAAAGATTATTTGGGAAGAACAATGAATGCATTTGGCAAAGCATCCTCTGCTTGCAAGCATTGTGACGCAAGGTTTTTCGTCAGCAACTGTTATCCTGTATTTTTCTATCGGCAGCAAATCCCATGCGGGAAATGGAATTGAATCCAAGTCCGCTATCATGCACCTGTCTTTGTTTATGCGAACTATCCCATTTTCTTTGAAGGTTATTCCGTCTATTTTTGATAGTTTCTTGCCTTGTGCTATTTCTAGCATGGTTTGTTCGCCTTCGCCCTTTACAACTATGTCTACAAAATCTTCTTTGATTAGGGAATCGTGAAAAACAGTTGGGTGAACTCCGCCCATGACAACTTTGCAACCGAGTTTTTTTGCAAGCTTTGCAACCTCTATTGCGGGAAGAATTGTCGGCGTGGTTGAGCTGATGCCAACAAGACCGGGCTGAATTCTTTTTATTTCATTTTCCAGTGCAGAATAAGACATTTGCAAGGCATTCGCATCAATTAGGCTAACCTTTATTCCGTTTTCCCGTAAAAAAGAAGCCATGTAAGCTAGGCCGAGTTGCGGATACGCCTCGCTGGACATTCTAGTGAATGCAAATGGTTGCGTTGGGTGGTTTATGAACAACACAGAAAACTGTTGCGGTTTAGTCATACCTTTCACTTTTTTTATTTTCTAAACAAATACTCCAAAAAATTATTGTATTTGAAGAATGATTTCGCCAACATGAAAAAATCGCTTGGAGAGTGAATAAATTTTTTTAGCAGAAAACCTGGTCTGAAATAAAAACTCATAATCGCGTCCTTGTACGCTTTTTCTATCTCTTTTGCTGTCATGGTAGTTTCAAACAAAGCGCGAGGGCTGTATCTCACATACTTATCCCATTCTCTATAAAGCAGCTTGTTTTCTCTTTCTAGATTTTCATAAAGGGGGGTTGATGGGCAGGGCACAACAATTCCAATCAGTGCCAAATCGGGATCGAGCTCTTTGATAAAGTCAATGGTTTCTTTTATGCTTTCTTGCGTGTCACCGGGCAAACCTATTAGAACAAAGCAAGTTGTTTTTATCTTG
This sequence comes from uncultured archaeon, assembly GCA_964402015.1. Lineage (GTDB taxonomy): Archaea > Iainarchaeota > Iainarchaeia > Iainarchaeales > JAGVWC01 > CAYOAS01. The sequence goes on from CAYOAS010000081.1 coordinate 3,244, forward strand.
TTTTCCTTTGCTGTTTTGACAGCCATTCTTACTTGGTCCAATGTTATCCTTTTTTGGATCTTGTCAAGAATCTTTTGTGAACCGGATTCAACGCCAAAGCTCAAGTAATAGCAACCAGCCTCTTTCATTTTTTTTATTAGCTTTGGAGCGGCTGCATCAACCCTAATGCCGCCACCGCAACTCCAGGGCAAATTTATCTTTCTTTTAATGATTTCATCGCAAACGCTTAATGCATACCTTTCGTTTAGTGTAAAATTATCATCAATAAGAGAGAATTCTTTTATTTTATATTTTTTTTCCAGGTATTCTAGTTCATCAGTCACGTTTTTTGGGCTTCTTGTTCTGTACACGTTGCCAAATACTGCCCTGAAACAAAAAGTGCATTTGTATGGGCAGCCTCTTGTAGCCATGATTGGCAAATATGGGTGATTGTCTTTTGTAGGATTTTTGTAAAATTCTATTGGAAACCCATCCCAATCAGGAAAAGCAAGTGAATCCAGGTCTTTGATGAAAGTGCGATCTTTATTATGAATTATTTTATTTTTCCTTCTGAAGGATATTCCGTCGACTTTTTGCAATGGTTTCTTGAGCAATTCTTTTACAGTTTCTTCGCCTTCCCCCCTAACAACAACATCCACATAGCCAGACTTTAGGCTTTCTTCCGGCATTGCTGTCGGATGAGGGCCGCCAAACCAAATGGAAACATCCTTGTTCCATTCTTTTATTCGTTTTGCAATCTCCAAGCTTTCAGTGATTTGAGGGGTTGTAGCATAAAGCCCAACAATGTTCGGATAATGCCTGATGATTCTTTCCGTTAAATTTTTTATATCTAGGTTTTCAGCGTGGCCGTCGACTATGAATACCTTTTGGCCTCGCTCTCTCAAGGCAGCTGCAAGGTAAGCGTAGCCCAATGGCGGTTCTCTATTAGAAAAACCAAGAAAATTTGGCCGCGCCAATACAATGTTCATTTTCAAGTCTCCTGCTTTTTCATATTAAAAATATTTTGCAAAATAGTTGACATGCTTAGTTTTTTTATATTAATTTATTAGTTGTTTAACAGTTATTTCTATCCCTTTTTTTGTGCTAATTTTTGGATGATAATCCAATTCCCTTTTTGCCTTTGAAATGTTACCCGCCATGCTTTTTGTCAGAAAGCTTATTCTGCTTTGTGAAAACGGGTGCTTTGCAAATCTTGACAAAAAATTCAAGAACGGCATGGAGCAATTCACAGGCCATTTTGGAATATGAAGGTTTGGCACTTTCACAGCCATTATGCGCGCGCTTTCTCTAACAAGCTCTTTGAGGGGAATGGGCTGTTCGTCCCCAAGAATATATTTTTCTCCAACGGCCTGGCTTTTTTTTGCTGCAAGTAGCGTGCCATCTATCAGGTTCGCAATATAGCACAAGTGAATCAAATTGCTTCCATCACCAATAAAGCAGAATCTTTTTTTCTTTATCGCGAGGAATAGCGTTGCAATGCCTGCTTTTGAACCTGGTCCAAAGACAAAAACTGGTTGAATAATCACAGTCTTCATGCCCTTTTTTTTGTATTGCTCTACTATTTCTTCAGCTGTTCTTTTGGCTTTGCCATATTGTGTTGCGTAACCATTGTATGGGGTCTTTTCGTTAACTGGTTTGTCCGAATAACCATACGCTGCTATGCTGCTGAAATAGATAAACTTTCCCACTTTGTGTTTTAAAGATGCATCAATAACATTTTTTGTTCCATCAACATTTGAGTGCCAAATGGTGTCTTCCGATTCTCCTTTGTCTCCAGTGGCGCAGGCGAGGTGAAAAACCAAGTCAATTTTTTTCATTTTTTTAAAAGCGTTATAAACTGATTCCGCATTTAGTATATCGCCGTGAACAATTTCCACTTCCATTCTCTTTAAATCAGAAACATTGCTGTTTTTTCTGACAAAACAGCAAACCCGTTCGCCGTCTGAAACCAGCCTTTTTACAAGATGGCTTCCTATGAAACCCGTGCATCCAGTTATCAGAATGTTGGTCATATCAGATTTCACATTTTATTGCAAGCAATCTTTTTAACTCTATGATCTGCACGGTTTTAAAGTATTTTTTATGCAGGCTGAGCCATTCTTCTTCCGGTCTCCTATATTCCTTTGGCACTCTCTGTATTTTCTCCAAGAAAACATTGACTAGCGAGTCCTTGGGCACGAAATTCAAAATATTTTTCCTTGAAATCCTTTGCTCTTCCTGTAAAATGGGTGAACAATCCTTATAATGTTCCAATAAACCGTCTGTGATAACCAAATCAAAAGTTTTATCTCCAAAACCAGTTTTTTCCGCATTCATTAACCTGCAATCAATTCCCTGTTCCAAGCATTCTGCAATCATTTTTTCATTATTGTCTACGGCCACAACCTTAAAACCCTTGCCTTGCAAATATTTTGCGATTGTGCCGTGGCCCGCGCCAAGGTCCAATGCAATGGATTTTGGATAGGAATCCAATATTTTTTGCACCTCGCGTTTTGATATTAATAAAAATTGCGGCAGCTTGATATAATTGTCCCACGCTTGCTTCATTTCCTATTCCTCAATTGCAAATTTGCTCCACTGATCTTCTTTACAACCAAACAATTAAAATGCCTTTTTTTGAAAGATAAGTAGTTAATGAAAAAAGCAGTTTTGGAAAAAATTGCTTTATTTCCAAATGATGGTTTTTATGGCTGTTAATAGCATGGTTTGCATTCCGGCTTTCAACGAAGAGTTGACAATCAGCAGCATTGTTTTTTTGTCAAAAAAATACGTTGACAAAGTATGTGTGATTGACGATGGCAGTAGAGATGAAACAGCAAGCCTGGCAAAAGCTGCAGGAGCAACAGTAATAAGGCACAAAACCAATTTGGGTTATGGTGCCGCGCTCAATTCTTGCTTTGCAACCGCGTTGAAAGAGAAAGCAAAAGTGCTTGTAATCCTTGACGGAGACGGACAACACAATCCAAACGATATTCCAATGCTCTTGCACGCCATAAAAGAAGGCGCAGACATAGTTATTGGAACGAGATTTCACGGAAAAAGCAATATGCCACGACACAGAA
>CAYOAS010000082.1:0-6260 GCA_964402015.1 uncultured archaeon
AAGTAGGAAAAACAAGTATTTAAACTTTGGCAATTTATTTTGCGTTAACACCTAACTTTAATTGCTCCACCAGAAGCATTCTGCAACAACAAGTCTTTAGCATTGCCAGACTTAAACAAAATCTGGCGATTGCTCGAAAGAGAATAATTCAAATTTGCTGAAAAAGGAGAAAAAACAAAAAACAAAACAGCAGCAACAGTCACTATTAGCACCAGTGCCCAGCCGTAAGTCATCAAATACTCCAAACCAGCCTGTGCCCTAAAACCCATAAAAACCCTCTATTGATCCAAATAAGAACAAAAGAACTATTTAAATGTTAACTAGTGGTTGCGGAATATTTTTTGCAACCGCAATTTTTGGGATTCTTTTTTTTCACGCTGGCTTTTCACGAACAATGCCACTGCAATAATTCCCAGCAATGGAATGATTGCGAGTGGAATGCCTGGCAAGGAAAACGAAAAAAAACCGGTTTGCTGTTGTGTGGGCGCATTGCCTTCAATTGTTTTTGCCAGGACGATTGCTTTCAAAAAATTCTTTTTTTCCAGTTCTTTTTCAGCGGTTTTTGCCTGTTTGAGAGATTCCTTGTCGCTGGATTGCTCTGCGAAATCCATTGCAGAATTGACTGCAACAGTTGCGTCTTCCAGCAGGCGTGCGAGCGCGTTCGACAAGCTGGAATCAAGTGATTCCAATTCGCTTTTTTTTGTTTCAAGCTCTTCCTTGAAAAACGGAATAAGGTTGAAAGCGGAAAAATAGTCTTTTTTTTCAAAAAAAGAATCAAATTCAGTTAAGCGCTTTTCCAATCGCACTGAATCAAGCTCGCTGGTTTTCAACCGGGTTTTTTCCAAGAAAGAGCGGGAAATTGGCAAGACATAGTTTGCGCTTTCCAAGTCAGAATCGCTTACTGTTTGGAACAATTTGCCAAGCAAATCAATCTTTTCGCTAATGCCCTTGCTGGAAAGCAGTTGCTTGAAGGAGCCAATGCTTTTTTTTGTTTCAAAAACAATGCGCAAAACAGCAGAGTTTGCAGCATTGTTCAAATCAGTTGACTTTGCTTGCATTTGCTTGAATAGTGAAAGAGCGTTTGAATCGTTTTCCGAAACAGCCTTTAACAGCAATGAATCGAGAGAAAAAATCTCGTTCCGCAGTTTTTGCGAGTTTGCGTCAGAAAAATCGTTTGACTTAAACAACGGGTTTTGCAGCAAGGAATCCCTGTTTTCCAGGATAAATTCATTCAAGCTGTTCTGCTTGCTTTTTGAAAGCATGTTTTCTGCCTCAAAGATTTTTTTCAGCGCTGCATCAAAGCCTTGCGATTCTGCCAGGGAAACTGCTTCCGCAAGCAATTGCCTTGCATTGGAAATGCTTAATGACAACGCAGCAGCATTGCTTGAAAGATTCAAATCATTAAAGGCAGAAAATTCTTTTTGTTTTTCAGCCAACAATTTTTCCAGCACGCTTTTTTCTGACAGGAATGCTTTTGCTGAATCCTGCAAAACTGTTTCTTTGAGCAAAAGCTTTCTTGTTTCCTCTTCCAATTGAATTAATTCATTGATTTTTGCAGAATCAATAACCGCAAGGCTTTGTTCAATTGCGCTTGCTTTCTCAAGCAATTCATTTGCTGCATTTTTGATTGATTCATTATCTGACAAAGCCAGGCCAAGCAATTCCTGCATTGTTTTCTGCAAAAAAGAATTCCAGTATGCCTGCTGGTTTTTTGTTTCAACAAGCAAAGAAAACTCGATTCGCTGGTTTGGCAGTATTTCTTCAGCAGAAAAAAAGGTTTTTCCGGATTCGCTGTGCAAAATTTTTTGGTTTCCAGAAAAATCAAAAAGCCTTGCAATTGAATTGTTTTCTTCAAAAGGCAATGGCAATTGCAATCGCGCGTTTTCGACGCGGAAACCCAGGTTGTTTTGCACTGAAACAAGAAAAGAATATTGGAACGTATTTTGGTCAACTTGCTTTGAACCAAGCAGTTTTGTTGAAACAGAAAATGGTTCTGCAAGGTCATAATATACTTCTGCGGTTGAATTGTTTTTTGGTTGTGTTATTGAAAAAAATAATTTTTTTTCCTGGATTGAAACCTGCAATTGTTTTGCTTCAAAGAAAGCAAGGCCGTTTGATGCAGTGCAGGATGATTCAATCGGCAATTCAACAAACAATTTTTCCACTTGAAAAGGAGTGGAAAAAACAAGCGAATGCTTTATTGTGGCTTTTTGCGAGTCAAGAAAAACAATGCTCTGGCTTTGCCTTGGGATTACTGAAAAATTTGAATCAAGCTCTAAAAAAGTTTGCCCGACACAAACACTGTTCAGGTCAATAAAAAGCTTGTTTGAATCAAGGCGCGCGGACAAAACATTGCCCGAAGAATTAACTAATCGCGCGTTTTTTGCATCAAACGGAATGCTGAAGCTTAAGGGAAAATCAAAGCTTGAACTGAAAGGGCTTGAAAAAGAAACGCGGACTCTCGCATTGAACGGCTTGCCCAAAAAAGCTGTTTCAACGGGAAACGCAATTGTTTGCGCTGAATGCTTGAAGAAAGCTATTAGCGCGTTTCTTTTTTCTTCAATTGCCTCTTGCAATAGCGAGGAAGAATTTTTTTCCAGTTCTTTTAGCACTGGCAAGGCACGGCCAAAAGCGATTGTTGAATCAGAACCAAAAAACTCGCGCAGGCTTTCACTCTTGCGGGACAGCGAGTCAAGCGGCAGGAAAGCAAGAATTTCAGGATAATGCTGTTTCAGTTCGGAAAGCTCTGAAACAATATTTGTTGCGCTTGAAAAGTTTTTCTCTGTGCGCTTTATTGTTTCGTTCTGCGAAAGCTGTGAAACGAGCTCTTGCTTTAGTTCAAGGCAGGATTTTGTTATTTCTTCAACTAGCGCATTGTTTTCTGCCAGCTTTGACAATTGCTTGTATTGCGGCAAAAAAACCGAAACCAGTTGCGATTCGCTGGCAAAAACATTTTTCAAAAAAAACAAGCAATCTTTTGCGCTTGCTTTTATTTCAACAGAATAGTTTTCAAAGTTTTCCATTGCTTTGTTGAAAGAATTGAATGATTCAATCGCTTGCCTGCAATAAAACAATTTTTTTTCGCTTCCAATTGAATCCTTGAATTGGCTGGCATAATACCTTGTTTTTGCCTTCAAATCGAACAATTGCAACGGACAATCTTGCGGGAAAACTGCTGTGCCTATCTGTTCTTCAATCAGCGAAAGCCGTTCGGTGCAAAGAGTTTCCAGTCCAGTTATTGTTTCTTCGCTGAAAAAATCAATGTTGGTGTTCAATTCCTCGATTGAAGCAAGAATCTGCTTGAGGCCACTGGTTTTTTTTCCAAAAGAAAGCTCGCCAAAAAAATCCTTTTGCAGCAATTCAAAAAAGCTTGTTTTCAATTCATACAATTGCTGTTGCGCATCTTCTTTCAGCGAAGAAATTTGCGCGAGAGAAAAGCGCTGCGAAGCAATGATTGTTTGTTCCTGCCCCAAAAGTGCATAAAGCCCTGCCAGCAAGTTTTGGTCAAAACCCGCATAATTGGCTGAATCTATCTCTGCAATCTTTTTTTCGCTCGAATCTATCAATGAAGAAATTTTTTGGGAAATTTCAGAGTTTCTATTCAATAATTCAAGCCTGTGCAATGCAATGCTTTCTTGCATCAAAGAAAACTCGTTCGCGAGGGAAGCGTTTGTTCCCACAAAGTTCCCAAACAACAATGCAAAATCAAAAGCTGGAAAACCCTTCAAGGCAGAAACAGAGCCAGAAAGCTTGAAAGAATCAATAATCGAATTGATTGCACCAGAAACAGCACTGGCAAGCACTGGAACAAAAAAAGAATTTCCCGCAAACTCTTTGACAATCAAGCCAGAATTTTGCCCCAACAAATCAAAAACGCTTGACTCATTCAAAACAATCCGCGAAAAACCGTGTTGTTTTGCAAGAGCATCAAACCCTGAAACCAGCAAAAAATATTTTTCCACAAAAAGATTTTCGCCAGCAACAGAATTGCTCTGCAGCGCATTGAGATTGCTTGAAAGCAAAACAAGGTCATCAAAAACAGGCTCTTCTTTTATCAAAGAAACCTCCTGGCGCTCTAATTCGCTCTGCTGCAATAACATCAAGCCAAAAGCGCTTTTGTTTGCAGCATCAACGCTCTCAAAAGCCTTCGACAAATTGAAATTCAACTCGTTTACTTGCCGCGCAAGCCCACTATAACCAGAATCCGCAAAACAAACCTCGCGCACTTTCTGAATGTTCTTCAATGCATTGTTGTAATACAGCCAAGCCAAAGCCAACTGGTTCTTGTACTCCAACAATTTTTGCCTTTCCGAAAAAGAAAAAACAGTTTCATCAAAACCAAAAAAAGCCGCATTAACGCCAGCAAAACAATCCTGTTGTGTTGCACAAATTGGAACAGTCGCAAAAGCCTGGCTTGAAAGCTCCAAGCACAATTGCCTTTCGGCAATGGATTTCTTCTGGTCCAGGCAACCAGAAAACAAAACCAGAAAAAACAACGCAATGAAAAAACCGAACCAGCTACGCATTAATTGAACTGCCCTGAAAGAGAATAAAAAAACGCTTTTTTTTCGACAAAAAACGAAAACAAAAGGTTTTTAATCGTATAATTATTCTATTATACTTGTGAAGTCTTAATGACTACCTTAAGGATTGTCAAGACAGCTCATTATAAGCGTTTTCATGAGCGGTTTATTCCTTGGAGTTTGGTTGTTGAAACGATTTTCACTGGAAGGCAGAAAAGGAAAGGAGAAGACTTCATTGAATTCAAGGGAAGAAGGACTTATGTTTTTTGCAAAAAAGACAAGGCAAGAAATATGCTAAAAATAATTAATGCCAAAAGAGAGGATTGAAATGGATTGCAAAAAATGCGGTGGAAAACTCGAACGTTTTGCTGTGGAAGTCGAAGACAGCGATTTGCCCAGCGAAGGCTTTGAATGCAAAAAATGCGGCGAGCTTTTCTTTGATGAGAAAAAAAGCAAGGCGATTGCAGAGGACCTGAAAAAGAAAGAATCGTTCAAGGAATTGCCAGCGCTGAGCATAAGACAAAAAGTAATAAAGCTTTCAAAAAACAGGCTTGGATTTTACTTCAACAAAGATTTGGCAAGATGCGCAAAATTGAAAGCAGGAGAGCCAATAGAAGTAAGCCTGTTGGACAAAAAAAGAATTTTGATAGAGGTGGAATAAAAATTATAAAAAGACATTAATTTTTGAATTTATTTTTGTCTTTTACTATTTTCCCCCATCAAGAGACATTTGTTCAATTAGTTATGCCCCTTACTATAATTTTGAATTACAATAAAAAAACGCGGTTTTTTCGGCAAAAAACGAAAACCAAAGAATTACTTTTTAACTGGTTCTTTCCGATTTTTTTTGTGAAGAAAGAGTTTTCAATAGAAGACGGTTTTGCGTTCATTGCCCTGGCGCGCAGGGCAATTGCATACTATCTGCACCTGCGCACTACCTTGAACGAACAATCTTCTGACAATCGCTTTGAAAAAAAACGCGGCGTTTTTGTTACGCTGCATTGCTTTCCTTCAATGCAATTGCGTGGCTGCATTGGCTTGCCATACCCAACAACAGAATTGTGGCGCGCAATAATTGAAGCAGCAACAAGCAGTGCCTTTGCAGACCCAAGGTTTCCAGAACTTACTGCTGGAGAACTGGACAAAATTATTGTGGAAATTTCTGTTTTGACAGAACCAAAAGAAATCAATTGGAAAGAAAAGCCCGAAGAATTATTGGAAAAAGTTTGCATTGGAAAAGATGGTTTGATTGCAAAGCAGGATTATTGCTCTGGCTTGCTGTTGCCGCAGGTTGCAAGCGAATGGAAATGGAGCAAGAAACAATTTTTGGAGCAAACCTGCCACAAGGCGGGATTGCCAAAAGATGCCTGGCAAGAAAAAAACACAATCATACAAAAGTTTCAGGCACAAATTTTCAAAGAAAAAGAACCAAACAGCAAAGAAATAATCGAAAAAATTGAAGAATAATGCTTTCAACATTGTGGGCAGGCAACGTTTTTGTTTGCGTCTGCCAGGCGCTTGTAGCAGGATTCAATCTCGGCATTCAACAGCTTTCCTGTGCTTTCGCATCCGGCAAGCTTTTTTGCGTTTTCATTGATCATTGGCTCGATATATTGGTGTGCAACAAAAGCCCCCAAAACAAAACCGATTAAAATACAGATTAAAAGAGCGCGCCAGCCACTGAAACCAGGGCCTTTCTTTTTTCTTTTTGGATAATCGTCTTCTTCACCGTGCATA
>CAYOAS010000083.1:0-6250 GCA_964402015.1 uncultured archaeon
ATGGATCAAGGCGCTTTACCAGGCTTGGGAATGTTTCGTATGAAAATCCTTTGGAGGGGCTTTTTCATGATTGTGACCTCATGGTTGGCCCTGCCGAGAACGTTTGTGGGTTTATAAGGAGGTTGGGGGAATTTTCGAGGAAATGGAGAAACGCGCCAAAGGGAACCTTTGAAAAGATTTTTGGATTATTTGCCTTAAATCACCCCGAAGGAACCCTGCGCATTTCCGCCCTTCTGGAACTGGAAAAGCTGGCTGGAAAAAAAGCAGACCCTGCTTTTGAAAAATCTTTAGGCGATCCGGATTTTAAGGTGCGTCATAACACAATGCTTATCCTTTCACGCATTAAGTCTTTTCGCTTGCTTAAAAAAGCCTGGGAAAAAGAGAAAAACTTTTTCCTGTGGCAGGAAGCGTTCAATCTCTTGGATGCCAATAACAAATAAACCCAGTTATACTAGGCGGATTTTAGTTACGTCTTGCACTTTCTTTTTTAACCAGTTTGCTGTTTTTTTGTTTTATGAAGTTGGATAAGCCTTCGTTGCCGATTTCTCTTTCAAAAGAGGACGCGCTCTCGCAGATAAACGAAACAATAATGGAAAAAAACTGGCGCGAAGAGGAAATTGAAATAAGCGAGCTTTCGCTTTTGTATGTTCCGTTTTTTGTTTTCAATTACGAGGCTTTTCAAGAGTCAAAGGCTGAAGAGAGCGAGCAGCCTGTTGTTTCTGAAACGCAGAACGGCTGCATGGCGCTGAATGCTTTTGATTCTGAATTAAATGAGGAAATCGCGCAGCTGTTCGAGGAAGAAGAATTGAATCTTGAAAAGAAAACCCCGAAAGAAGTTGCTTTTGAACTGCAAAAAACACGGTTGAATGATGAAGAGGCAAAACAGATAGCACAGGTAAAAGTAGCTGCACAATTGTCGCTTGGAAAAGACAATATTATTATTTCAGCGCTCGAACTGGTTTATGTTCCTTTTTGGCTAACAATTGCAAAAGTCGGGGAGGAAGAATACAGGGTTGAAATCAATGCTGTTTCCGGCGCAATGACCGGCTTGGAAGAATTGCCGGAGCGTGGAAAAGGCTATGGCGAACTCGCAAAAGAAACTGTTTCCGAATTAAAAGACCCGTTTGCATGGGCAAAATACTCTGCTTCAATCATTATTGATATTGCAAAATGGATTTGGAACAGCGCGCCAGTTCAATGGCTTGCCGGGCAAATAAAAACAAACAAGCGCTTTCAAATAGCAATATTGCTTTGCATAATCATCCTGCTCGGATTAAAGGAAGCTGGTTTTATCTGAAAAAATAAATACTTGTTTCAGACGTATTCGAAGAGGTTTTTTTGTTGTTGTTTTTCCGGTTTGAAGACTGAATTTATTTCTTGTTCAACCAAATCAATGCGCTGCGATAGATAATCGCTTAATTCGTATTTTCTTATCATTTCTTTTGCTATTTCCAAGTATTTTCTTACAGAGCCCTGTGCGATTGTGAGTATGACGTTGCCGCCGCATTTTACGCATTTTCCTATTAGCGGTATTCTGCGGTATTTGGTGTTGCATTTAGTGCAGCGAAAGTTTTGCCGCGAAAATGCCCTTACATTCCCAATTATGTCCGGCAAAAAGTGGGATAACAATACTAGTTCCAAAGAATCTTTTGTGTCGACTGCGTCAATGATTGTTTGCAGGCGCGCCTGCGTTTTTATTTTTTCTTCCATTGTCTGGCATTGCAGATAGCGGGATTTTTTCGGGCCGGCATCAAAACAGCTTGTTTCGTGCGTGTACATTAATCCGCTGTATTGTTCTTTTTTGCCAAGAACGTGCTGCACGCGTTTTATGGAATCAATTTCCGGCGAGATAGTTTGTTGTGATCGTTCGTACAATTCCAACGGGTAAGAATCGCATATTTCCATTTCGTATGCTTCATCGTCTATTTCTGTTGGATTCAGTGCAATAGTGAAAACAAGTGGCGCGTCCATTCTTCCGCCCCTGCTTCCTGGAAGATAAGAATGGGAAAAATTCAATAGTGCATCCATTAGCAATAGCATGCTGTCCTGGTCGCCGTCAATGTTCCTGCGCTTGCACAAGTGGAAATATGGGTGGGCAAATCCAACGCGTGCTTTGGAAAAACCAATTATTCTTCCAACAATGGCTGCTGAAGTGTGTGGTGCGAGCCCTAACAGCAATTCTCCCACTAGTTCTTGCCGGGAATTTATTTTGTAATATTCTTTTACTCTGTAATACCGCGAAAGCAAATCGTCAACGAATTTTGTTTCTTTTACAAAAAAGTCTCCCGATTCATCGTTTATTACAATGTCTTGTGGAAACAGTTCAAGGATTTGTCCGCTGTTTTCCAATGGTGTTCCGTGAATGTCTTTTTCATATCCCAATTGCACGAGTTTTTCAATGCTCGTGCCAATTTCGCTTGGCTTGAAGTGCGTGAGCGGCGCGTTGAGCATTTCATATCTTATTGTTGCGTCGCGGAAAACATGCAAATCGTAGATTGAGCGCAGGATTCCTTTTTCCAATGGTTCTGCTATTTTTTTGTCGTTGATTATTCCTTTTACTCCTTTGACAAGTTCCGGCATTTTCACTCCCAGGTTTTTGCATGCTTTTTCCATCATTTCTTTAAGTTCAATCGGCCGGGTATTATGCCGTTGGTTTTTTCCACTGCATCTCGGGCAAATTTCCGATTTTTCTGTTGTGGCACAGTTTTTGCAATAAAACAATGGCAGGGTTCTCACGTTGCAATTGTTGCAGTATGGGCTTTCCATTGTTTTTTTGCATTCGGGGCATTCAAACAATGAAATTTCCACCTCGATTTTTTCGTTGAATTCGTCGTGCGTTTTAATTGCCTTGTTTATGCTGCGAGTGTTTCCACCGTACAATCCGATTGGGAACAAAAGGTTTGGGTTGCCGACCATTTTTCTTGGTTTTGCAGCTTCCGGCCTGCCCATGCGCGCGCCAATCCAGGTTCCTGCCTTGTTCCGGATTTCAATGCCGCTGATTTTTGAAAGAATTTTCAAAACGCTTTCTTCTTTCAACAGTTCCTCTTCGTCCAGTTTTTTGCCAAAGCCGAATGTTTTTGCAAAGCTTTGCGAAAGGCCTTCTTCAATAATTATTTTTTTCTTGTCCTCGCTCAATTTGTGCGGCAAACAAATTTTTTCCAAAAGTTTTTTTGTTTCCAAGCTGTTTTCAAGCAACAGTCCTGTTATTTTTCCGGCATTGCTTTTTGTTTCCGCGCTGTTAATTTTTTTTGCGAGCTCCAACAATTCTTGTTTTTGCAGCGCGATATAATAATGAATGAATTTAGGGTGCAACGGAACATTGAATTGTTCTGAGATTTCGATTGCTTCTTCCCCGTTTGGCTCTTTTTCTTTTTTCAATACTGCTTCAACGAGCGCGTTTGCTTTTTTTCCTTCGCTGACTGCTTTTTTCAATTCCAATTGCCACCATTCCTCGTTGTAACCTATTGGGACAAGCGGGTGCGCTGTTTTTCTGAAGTCTCCGATTGAAACAAGCAAATCGCCGAGAAAAAGAATTCTTTCAATCCTGCTTTTCAGGCATTGTGCTTCTTCCAGTGTTTTTATTTGCACAACGCTTTCGTCAGACAGCTTTACTATTGGCCCTTCAATGCTGTCGCATGGAAACATGCCTGCTGCTTTTCCCGGTCTTTCGACTTTCATTTGCGTGCCAACCGCAATGAATTCATCCAGTGCAATCATTGTTGCTGGATGGAGTGCTTTTCCCATTATGCCGGTATTGCGCGTTCTTCCATAGCGGAGCCTGAAGCCGCCGAACCTGCTTGGATAAGCAAAAATTGGCCTGCCTGCAGCTATTCCTTCCAAATATTTTGCATTCGGGCTGATTTTTAGTTCAGTCCCGGATTTTTTTGTTACTTTTATTACTTCTTCCAGCCAGCTCCAGTCAAGATTCAATGTTTTTGCATAATTTAAAATTTTCATTGCTTTCAGTGCAATGCCTTCGCTGATTACTAAGCACATGCCTCCCCTTACTCTGTTTGTTTGGATTCTCTTCAAATCGCGGTGGGCAACAACTTCTCTTTCTTCAGTTGGTTCGCCATTGATGCATACAGGGCAGCCTTGGATTATTTTTCTCACTTCTTCTTCTTTCAGCTTGTACTGGCGCGATATTATTTCGTCATAAATCTGTGTTTCCTCGACATATCTTTCGATTTCATCGCTTGTCGGCTTGTATCTGTCCAATTGCATTAGCTTTCTTGCAAAATCCCCTAAAATCAGCGGAAAGACAGTTGCTGTTCCCCCTGCCGCCCTTATGGGGCCAGCATAATAAATATCAACGTATTTGCTGCCGTCAGGGTTATCGCTGATTAGAATGCGCGGTACGCCGTCAAGCGGCGCTACAACAACCCCTTCTGTAATTAACACAAGCGCTGTTCTAATGGCTTGTTCTAATCTTTTTTGGTCGTCTGGAATTTGTATCCATTTTTGTTCTATTATTTCCTGGAAAATCTGGAAAATCGCTTTTATCCTGTTGTCTTTGTTTTCCAGCAATACCTCACGGTATCTTTTTGCGATTCCTTTTGGGCCGATAATGTTTTCAGTCCTGTCCGCAAGGTCAACCGCTGGCTTTGTTTCAATGTCTGTTTCAATATCATAGCCTTTTGCTTTTGCTTTTTTTGCAAGTTCAATCTGGTCGTTCGCTCTTTCCAAAATGCGCTGGTAATATTTCTGAATGTGCGGCTCTGCAATAATTTCAAGGGTTGTTTTTTCCCTTTCGCTTGCATCTTGTGTCACTGGAATTCCTTCATAAAATTTTTTTCAAAAATCTGCCTGTTTTTCAGGTCAACGACAGGCACTATTCCCGGCGTGGGAATATGGCCTTGTTTTATCTGGTAATCTGTCTGGCTTTGCCAGGTGCTTGAATTCATTACTGTTGTGCCGCGGTATGTTTCATATCCTGTGTGGTGCATGTCGCCGCCAAAATAAAAGTCCGGAATATCGCGCAATAACAAAAAATCTTTTTTTTCCGGAACATACGGTTGCTTCAATCCATAAGGCGCCATTAATGTCCTGCGCTTCAGCACTTCAACCATTGCAATCTGCGGTTTTGCAGGGTCTAAAAAAGAAAGTGATTCGTACAAATCATGCAATGCTGCCCCGTGATATAACATGCATTTCAATCCCTCTATTTCGAACCATCCCGGGCTGCTGAGCAAATGGATGTTTTTCATTTCCGAAAGGTTTGGCAAAAACTTTTTCGGTATTGCCGGTTGTGGGTCAGCCCATCGCACTGCATCGTGCTGTCCCGGAATAATTGTTATATCAATGTATTCGGGAATCTGCTGCACAAGCTTTTCAAAAACCGTGTATTGTTCAAAAATGTTTTTTATTATCAGTTCGTTTATCTGGTTTGGATAAATTCCAATGCCGTCAACGTTGTCCCCCGCGATGACAAGATATTTTATCCTGCCGACTAGTTCCCTTTCTTTTTCGCTGTCAAGCTTTCCGTTTATCCATGCAAGGAATTTTTGGAATTGTTTTTCAAGGAACAATTTGCTGCCAATGTGCATGTCTGAAGTCAGTGCCAGCGCAATCTGTTCTTCTGCGAGCTTTGGCTGCCTTTGCGGGATGTCCGGAACCAAAAAATCGTTTATGAACAATATGTCGCCGTTGCCCTTCGAAGCCTTTACCCCGACAACATCGTCCAAAAGAATTTTTTCCGCAAGCAGGACAATGTTTGCCTTGCTTTTTATTGCGAGCGCAATGCACTCTTTTTCCTTGTCCTCAAACCTGAATGCAGTGTTTCCGTTTTTTGTAATCCATTTTTCCCTGACCATCCCGATGAAATCAAATTCCCGCCCTTTTGTTATCTCGTTTATTTTTCCAATCGGTTTTGGGAAAAAGCCCTGCCTCGAATGCAGTGTTTTTTCAATAAAGTCAAATTTGTCCCTGAAAAGATTTGTGAAATCTTGGACAGTTCCTTCGGAATTCGACTGGTTGGTTATGTTAAATTCTTTTATTTCTTTGAATGTAGAATTTATTTCCTTTGCAATTGGCCTGAACAATGTTCTTCTTATTTCTATTTCAGGTTCAGTGTTTATTTTTGTCCTTATTATTTTTCTTTCGATTGCAATCTCGTCAATTACGAAAACGCCTTCTTCCGCCAGTTTTTCAATCAGTTCCTCGTAATTAAGCTCTGGCCTTTCGCTCAACAGCTTTAGCGCTTGCTTGTTGATTATTATGTTTTTTTGCCCGGCAAAAGTTATTATTTCTT
>CAYOAS010000084.1:0-6222 GCA_964402015.1 uncultured archaeon
CATTATTATAACGCACGCGCACATTGACCATGTCGGGTGGCTGCCTTTTTTGGTAAAAAACGGTTTTTTGGGAAAAATTTTTGCGACAAAGCCAACAAGAGACTTGATGCACTTGCTGTTGAGCGATGCCGCGGGAATTGCAAAAGAGAACAGGGAAAAGTTTTACAATACGAAGGATATTGAAAAAACAATGGAATTGGTTCAGGCAATAGAGTTTGATGCTGAAACCCAGATAATGGAAGGGATAAAACTGACTTTCCTGAAAAGCGGGCATATCCTTGGCGCTGCACAAGCGCTGCTGGAAATAAACGGAAAAAACTTTTTGTATAGTTCTGATTTTAACAACCGCAGCACTAATTTGCTGGATGCTGCGGAGTTTCCAAACAAAAAAATCGATTGGCTTTTCATGGAAAGCACTTATTCCGGAAAAAAAGACATTCTGCCAAGCACTAAAAGCGCTGCAAAAGAACTCGCTGATGAAATAAAAAAGGTGTTGAAGCGCAACGGAAAAATTCTTGTTCCGGTTTTTGCTGTTGGCCGTGGCCAGGAAATAATGCTTGTTCTGGAAAACTATATCCGTTCGGGATATTTGTCTGAACTGGCTGTTTTTGTTGATGGCATGATTGGAAAGGCAAACAAAATCTGCCGGCATAATGTAAATTATTTGCGCGAGGAAATCCCGAACAGGATTCTTTTGGCTGACAGTGACCCGTTCAAAAGCCCTTTCATCAAGGCACCGAAAACAAAAAACAAAAAGGATGTTTTTGCTGCAAAAAAAGCAGTTATTCTTGCAACGAGCGGCATGTTGTCAGGCGGTCCTTCAGTTTTTTATTTGCAGAAAATGATTGGCGACAAAAAAAACGCGATAATTTTAGTGGGTTATCAGGCGCCAGAAAGCATCGGGAGAAAATTGCTTGAGGGCGCAAAGGAAATAGAAATAAAAAAGAGAAAATTTTTAGTGAAGGCAGAAATAAAGAATGTTCATTTTTCCGGCCACGCTGATTTCAACGGGTTGCTGGAGTTTGCCACAAAAACAAATCCTGAAAAGATTTTTTTGGTGCACGGCGAAAAAGAAAAAATGACTGACTTGCAAGCAGCAATAGAAAAAAAATTGAAAAAAAACGTTGTTATTCCGCAACTGCTGCAAAAAATAGAGCTGGATTGAAAAAAATCGCGCTTTTTTAACTGCTGCCGTTAATGTCGTGAATGCATTCTTTCAAAAAGTTTGGGTCTTTTATTTTGTTGCAGTCGTCTGCTGTACTGCGCAATTTTGCGTAATAGTATAGGCACCAGTTTTTGCTTGAATATGGTTCGCCGAAAAAGTCTTTTGTTGCAAGGTCGCAGATTGAATAATCCGTGGCTTTTACTGCAATGTTTGCAAAGCACGAACCGTATTTGTGAGCGTTTTGCCTTATTATGAGGTTTGAACAGAGGCTTGGGTCAAGCGTTGCTTCCGCGACTGTTGCATAACAATAGTCAATCTGGTAGGTTGTTGTGTCTTTTTTGTATGTTGTTGGCCTGATTCTTGCACAATATTGCGGCTGGTTTAAGTTGACCGCAACGTCTGAATAGCAATAATCCGCAATGCTCCTGTCCACTGTAATTCTTTGGCACGCGCTAACACAGTTTTCTGAAGCATTGAAATCAATTGCTGCCTGGCATTTGTTGGCGTCAAAGTTTTTTGCATACTCGTACAAACAGTTTTCCCTTTGCGCGGCGTCAGGGAAACTGTTACAAAGTGAAATGGAAGTATTTTTGGATAACAATGAATTCTTGCAGTTGTCGGATTCATTCTTGTCGGAAATCAGCAAGCAATAGGACGCGTTCAAAGCAGAAGTCGCTATTGATTTGATGCAGTCTATTTCCTTGTTCATCTCAACAATGTTGAGGCAATAGTTTGCGTTCGAATCGCTTTTTGCAATTAAATCAACGCAATTGTCAGCAGTGTTTTTGTCAAAAATTTTTGTGCAAATCATTTTGTCCTTGCTTGATTGCACTATGGACCAATAACAGGCATCCTTGTTCAACTGCTGTGAAACGATTGAAGCGGAAATGAAATCGCATAATGTTGCATCTTTTTTCGAAACAGCAACAGTCCTAATGCAGTCATCATGCAAAAGAATGAGTTCGTGGGAAGTCAATGGTATTTGCTTGCAGGCATCAGCAAGGTTCTTTGATTTTCCGTTAGTGTAGAGGCAATTTGCGCGCAATTGCCCCGCAATAATCCTCACGCAGGCAATATAGGAATTTGAGTCTTTTGCAGTTGAATTATAACAGCTGTCAGCAACATTTGAATCAGAAATCCTGCTGCAAATGCCCATGTCTTTCAGTGCAACAGCCGCGCGCGAAAGGCAATCGTCCTTTGAAAGCATTGCAAGCTTGTCGCAAAAAACGAGGTTTGCGTTTGAAAGCCCTGCCTTGCCCCTGAAACAAAGGTCTTTTTGTATTGTTGTTGGTTTGGAATTGCATTCTTGTTCTGGCGTAAGGTACTGGCCCGCATTATTGTCGGGCGGTTGAATGTTCTGGTCAACAACAGCATTCTGGTCAACTGGCACATTCTGGTCAACTGGCACATTCTGGTCAACTGGCGCGTTTTGGTCAGAGCCTGGCGGGCGCGGCAATTGCTGTGTGCAACCGCAAAGCAAAACCAAAACAACAAGCGTTATGGCAAAAAAGATTCTGTTTTTCATAACTATTCCTACAATGGTTTTACTGTTATGTGAACTACCCCTACCTAACTGTTGTTGAGGTTGGGGCTTCCTGTTTCATTGATGGCGCTTGCATCCCCGCTTTCGCGGAGTGTATTGGCACTATCTCTTTCAGGCGTAATTCGGGGCTGTTCCAACCCTATCTTACCTAATGCAAGTATGTTTTTTGCAGCGTTTGTGTCTCTGTCTATTTTTAGCCAGCAAGAACATTTGTGGATTCTGGTTGCTAATGTTTTTTTGGCAACTGTTCCGCAGGCACTGCATTTTTGGCTTGTGTTTTTTGGGTTGACTTTTATTACTTTTCCTCCAGCACTTTCAGCCTTGTAGGAAAGTTTTTGTAAAAAGTCTGACCAAGAAACATCAGTTATCGCTTTAGCGAGATGATGATTCTGTTGCATATTTTGTATGCTCAAATCTTCGGTGTAGATTGCCCCATATTTGTTTATGAGTGCATGGCATAGTTTCCAGCCAAAATCGTTTCTCGCATTAGCAATCTTTTCATCTAATCTCGCCAGCTTTACTCTCGCCTTGTTTCTGTTGCAACTTCTCTTTTTTGTTTTACTAAATTGCCTATTCAACCGCTTTCTTTTTTTTTCTAATGCTTTCAATGGTTTTGGGTGGTCGAAGAATTCACCATCACTTGTTGCAACAAAATGATTCAAACCCAAATCAATGCCAACCTCTTTATTGGTTGTTTTTATCGGACCATTGTCTGCGCCTTCGCAACAAACCGTTATAAAGTATTTTCCGCTTGGAGCTTTTTTGATTGTCAATGTTTTTGGTTTTCCTGTTATTGAGCGGTGATATTTTGTGTTTAGCCAACCAATTTTTGGAAAATACGTTTTTTTACCAATGTTTTCAGGATTAACTATTTGGGGCAGAGTAATGCTTTGGTATTTGCCGTATTTTTTGAAACGAGGAAAACCTTTTTCTTTCTCGCCACGCTTGATTCTTGCAAAAAAGTTCTTGAACGCTTTGTCTATTCTATCGGCAACATTTTGGCTAACTTGCGAGTGCATATTCTCACAATATTTTGTTTGCTTGTAAAGGTCTTTTCTTGGCAAGCGAATTTTTTCTTTTTCATAAGCGGTTATTTTCAAAGCAAGCAACTTGTTGTATAGTTGCCTGCTGGTTTCAATGTTTTCATTTATGACCACTCTTTGCACTTTGGTTGGATAGATTCGGTATTTATAGGCTTTCATTTTCTCACTCTTGGCTTGTTCCAGTAAGGGCTTCTGCATTTTGCGCAATATTTTGGATTTATTCTTGTCGCCCATTTGTGGAAACACCTGTTACATTCAACAATTCTAATAACCATAACAATATAATAACCATAACAACATATAAATTTATTCTCTGCCAATTCTATAACCTAACAAAGTTCAGGTTATAGACTTCTTGGCAACGGAGTTAATATTTACCCGAGCAACCCGGAAAAAGAAAAAGCGGGATAGTTTTTATATAGTTGAAAAGTTATGTGTTTAGCTTGGCGTATCCCAATAGCTGCTACTGCCTTATCTTAGCTTGATTCATCGAAAATTGATTTACATACCAGCTCCTCAACTGGCGTTTTCAAGCTGATAAGCATCTTTTTTCTCGGTTCCTGAATTTGTCCAAACATAAGTAGCATCGTTGTCAGCTGCTCCAACCGGGTCATCAACTAAAGTCCAGTGGGTTGAACCTGCTGGTTGTGCGCCCTCAATATTAGTATAGTCGCCTGCGCTGTTTGGTCTTAAATTTAAAGTACCACTGACATTGTCAACTATAACATAAACTTGAGTCAATTTGCCTGGACTACCACTAAGACCAATCACTAGCTGAAGATTATTTATATCATCCCAAGTCCAATTTCCTCCACCAGGCCGATTAGGCATCCAGCTCGTTGTGCGAGTTCCCCATGCACCGACAACAGACCCCCAGCCAGGGAATTGACTCTCTACTCCGTTTAAACGGAGATAAGTTGTTATTGTTCCTTGGTATATCATTAGTACTTTTATCTGATTTATTGTTGGAATGCACGCTCCACAATCAGAAACACAAGACGAACAATTTTCGCCCGCATCGCAAACGCCGTCCCCGCAATAATTTTCCCGGGGGTTTATTCCTGTATCACTGTTGTAACCCTGATTGGTGTAAATAACTGCCCACTTTTTAAACCCGAAATAGTCAGTATAATTAATGTCCACTTTGTCTATCTGGTTTTTGGGCGCACTGCATTCAATCACCATTTCAGAACCAGGAATAACCAAAACAGGAGAACCTTCACTGGGAGTTTTTCCGTTTAACTGGCAGTTTCCGGAAAGCTGCAAGACCTGAAGGCGTCCACCGCTTGCATTTTTGAGCTTGATGTTGGCGATTTCTTTTGAAACAACGCCTTCTTTGACGGAGATTTTGTCCGGGTCAGAGGATAGGAAAATAACCTCTTTCAGGGGATTGTCGCCAAGGATAAAAAATAGGACTGAAGCAATAGTTGCAATCAGAATCAAAGCCCAGCCATATGTGATAAGGTATTCCATAGCGGCTTGGGCAATCTTTGATTTAAGGGTTTTTTTATAACTCATACTAATGCTACTTACTAATAATCAAAACCATTAATATAACTTTCAGTTTTGCGGACTCTGGGACAATATTCAGCGGGTTTTCGTAATTTTGTTATTGGGTTGCCCAAAGCACTTTATACAACAAGGGGAGTTGTTATATAAAAAGCGGCAACATGCTTTTTCCAAAAGCACGGTGTTTGCCTATAAGGATAAACGAAATGCAGATGAAAATCAAGAGCAAAATCAACCAAAACAAAAAAAACAAAATTTTTTGGAAAAGAATTCTCTTATTTTGTTCCAGAGTTAGTTTTGCGCGGGCGCCAGCGATGAAATAACTAAATAACTATTATATACTAGAAATTCCTATTTGGGTAATGCCAAAAAATGGTTTTCCCAAGGCACTGCCAAAGGCACAATTGTCATTGGAATATTTGATAGTCACGGCGGTCATGCTGGTAATAGTAGTGATTATCTTTGGTATTTCGCTTTTTACAACAGACCAGAGCATGAGGAATATGCAGAGCAGTGAAAGCCTTGACAGGCTGGTTCAGACTGCAGACTTAACGTATGCTATGGGAAAAGGAACAGTGTTATTCACAGAGGTAATGTGGCCGGAAGAGGTGACGAGAATAAGCATTATACACAAGTGCAAAACCAATTCCGAACTTGCGGGCTGTCCAGGTGGAAAAAGTTCCACAAATTGCGGGAACTCGAATTGTATAAGCAACAGCGCCCTAAAGTTGACTTCAAAGGTTTTAGGAAACCAGTTGATTTACGTTTCAAAGGCAAGAATTGCAATAAAGGAACCAGGAACAAACTGCATGGAAGACACAAATAATTTTGTTGAAACCGGCGTGACTTATGAAATAAAAGTCACTGGAACAGACACTGGTATTATACAACTGGAAAGATATTGTGGGTGAACTACGCATAACCTAACACCTTGGGTGTTGAGGTTGTGGCTTCTTGTTTCA
>CAYOAS010000085.1:0-6189 GCA_964402015.1 uncultured archaeon
AAAGCGTTTCCCAAATTGGCTGTCGCAAAACCCATTGCCAAAAAAACACTCTTTTTTTCTTTTGCAAAACGCGCCAGGCAAAAAAGCAGCCAGTTTCCAACAATGCCAAAAACAAAAACCAGCGCGAGAATAATGTTTATTTCATTCGGGTACATGCTGTAAAACAAAAAAGGCAATTCCACAGCACTAGCCTGCGGCAGGGCATTGTTCAGCGTCAAGCCAAAAACAAATCCCTGCAGCGTGGAATCCGCAATCATCAGCAGCGCCAATAACAATGCGGTTGAAAAAAGGCAGGGCAACAACAAAACAGGCTTCTTGAACAATTCAACAAAACCCTGCAAAAATGCTGCAATCACAAAAAAAACCTTTTCACTTCTGCTTTAAATCCGGTTTCTGCTTTTTCTTTCGCAGGTTCAGTATAAAAGCCAACAGTGCCCAGACAACAGCAACAACAATGAAAATAGCCGAAACCTTCAGCCAGGTTTCAAGGTTCTGTGATTTTGAGCATTTTCCCTGCGCGCAAACCATGCCCCCACTGCAAGGGGTTCCGTCCATTGCGTCGTCATAAATGCATTTTCCCTCTTTGCAATAATCTATAGAGCACGGATTAAAATCGTTGCACAAAATGCCCGTGCAATCGTTTGCAGCAATCGGAATCAATGCAATCGGAACTTTCATGTCCTTGAAAGCAGCAGTAACCGCATTCACTTTTTCTTGGCCGAATTGTATGCTATAATTGATTCTTTTCAAGCCATCCTTTGGAATAGTGTCGACATCAAACTTTATTATTGGCTCTTTCTCAAGCACTACAAAATTCAAATCGCTCTTTATGAAGCGCGCATCATCAGTAATATTGCCAGGAATTGTTTCTATCAAAGAAACAGTATTGAGATTTTCCCCAGAAACATTCTGCAGGTTCAAAGTAAAAGTCGCCTTGTAAGAGCTTATGCCGCCCGCGCCGAATAACGCAACGGTTTTCATTTCCCTGCTAAAGAACAAGTCTGCCTCTTCTGCAACCTTTTTTTCTATTTCTTTTCCCTCTGTAACCTCGACTATTACAAGATTTCTTGTCGGCATGTTAAAACCGCCCATAGGCGCAAAAACCCCGCCAAGCAATAATATAAACAGAATGACTGCAAAAAACATTGTTTTTTTCAAAAAAATTCCTCCTGCTACAATAAACACATTGTAGAATTAAAAAGTTTCGGTTGATTCCACGCTAATTTTTGCCTTTCCCCAGCTTTTTCTTCAAGAAACGCCTGAGCGTAAACTGCA
Organism: uncultured archaeon; assembly: GCA_964402015.1. Taxonomy (GTDB): domain Archaea; phylum Iainarchaeota; class Iainarchaeia; order Iainarchaeales; family JAGVWC01; genus CAYOAS01. Next base: position 1,276 of record CAYOAS010000085.1, read on the forward strand.
AAACAAAAGCAAAAACCGTGCCAAAAACCAATGCAATCAAAACCAAATAATCAAACCGCGTAACAAAAACAGGCAAAACAACTGTTCCAGCCTGTTCCAGCTCGGAAACACACTTTCCCTTCTCGCAGACCAAACCAAAACCGCATTTTGCGCCATCATTCATCAAAACAAACCTGCATTCTCCCCTGACACAATAATCCCGCGTGCAGGGATTGAAATCATTGCACTGCGCGCCCAAGCACAAATCATTCGGCAAAAGCCTAACCAAAGCAGTCGGCGGCTTCATTTTATCCAGCATTTCCTTAGTAACAGGGCCCTGTGCAATGCTCCTGTTAAAATCATACAAAACGCTCTTCTTTTGCCCTGGATCAAGGTCTCCAAAAACAAAACGCAAAACAGCCGGCGTGTTTTCAATTACCTCAAAAGAATCCCTGCTGCGAATCAAATCGCTGCTTGCAATAATGTTTTTGTCAATGCCCTCGATTACTTCTATGCCGGAAAGAGTATTCAAGCCAATATTCTCCACTGTAACAGTTATCTTTGTGCCATAACTGATTACTCCATTCTCTCCAATCAGCGCATAAACCCTTATTGTGCGCTTTACATCCAGCTCGTCCTCAGTGGCAAACCTTTTCTTTGCCAAATCTGGCTGTTTTTCAGTTTCATCCAAAACAGGAATATTGGGTTGCCCCAACGGGGGAAAGCTTTTTTCAACAGACAAAATCTGTTGCTCAATAATTATTTGCGGCTGCCAAACTGGCCCCTCGCTAATAGTAACAATACCACTGCCGCTTGCTGATTCAAAAGTTATTCTCCTGCTTTCAACATTGCTGTTCAAATCAGAATTGCCGGTTGCCTTGACATAAAAAACATGCCTTTGTGGCAAAACATCCGCGGGACTGATTGAAAAAGGATAAGTTGTCGCAGTACTGTTGTCAATCCAGTTTCCAGAATCAATCTTCACCCAATATTTTTTTATTCCAGAAACAGCAGTCGCAAGAAAAGAAAAAACAACTCTTGTGCCAATAGTTATGCCCACAGGCCCCGTAATGACAATTGTCGGGGCATTCTTGTCAACGCTCGCATAAATCTCTCTCGCTCTTTCATTATTGTCCATGTAATCATTGCTGAAAAAAACAATGTGATGGTTTGCATCTGTCGTCAACTCAATGCCAATGTTTTGGTCAGGATTACCCCACGGAAAAAAATAGTTCACATCATCCAAACTGTAAGAAAACAATTTACAACCACTGTCATCGTCCACACAGTTGAATTGCACGTTCTGGTCGCTTGCCTGCCAACTAGCATTATAATCATAATAAGTTGTCGGGGCAATATTGTCATAATAAAAACCAACCAAAGTATTATAGCCAGTGGAAGAAGCATTTCCTGCAATTCCCTGCCCAACAGTAGCCCACGTGAAAAAATTCGTGTCGCTTGCGCTCACTCCAGCACCGTTAACACTTAAGCTGTTCATGTCAACGCTGTCCGCGCAAACAAAAACAAAAAAAAACAAAAAAGAAAAGAAAAAAAAACAAAAAAACACGCGCGGGCAAAGACAAAATTTTTTTCTTCCGGCCTTTTTCACAATCCTGCCCCCGACACAATTAACGCAATCCAACTTTCTTTGAATTGTTAAAAACGCTTCTTCACTGGGGTTGCGGCACGCAAACCGGCAAACCATAAACGTTTCCGTTCAAGTCCTGCTGCTGCAAAACACTGCTTGCCAATCCCAAGCCCTCGCAAAACCTTGAAAGCGTAATAACGCCAATCAAGTCCTGCCGGTTCAAATCCTGAATAGTAAGGCATTTTTGCGCGTTGTCTTTGCTTGCAGGCGCAGCTGTTGCTCCAGCAATCAAATAGCCAACAATCAAGCCGATTGCAAGCAACACAATTGTTGTTGCAATTTTTTTTCCAGTAATTTCCATTTCAACCTTTGCCAAAAAAAAACCTCGTTATTTTTATTATTTTATCAAAAATGCTGCATTCTTTTAATAAAACCTGCCCCTTGCAAAAGCCAAAAAATCGCTTGTGCAGTTTGCAGACAAAAACACAACTCAAGCCACCGGTTATTTCCCAGCCGCCGGAAGCAGGGCAATCACAATGAAATCTCCGCGGGCTGTTTTTCCGGCACGGCAAACGGGGAAATATGTTTATAAAGCGTATACGCTCTAATATATTGTATGACAAGATTGCTTGTTATCAGCGACAGCAGTTCCTTGATTATTGGAACCAAGGCAGGCTTGTTGGGGGCAATATGCAAAGAATTTGTGATGGAAATTCCCGAAAGGGTTTTTGAAGAAACCGTTGTTGCAGGGAAAAAATTGCAAAAAATTGACGCATTGAAAATAGAAGAAGCTATTGAAAACAAACAAGTTACAGTCAAAAAAGTCACGCCAACAAAGGACAAAAAGATACTCAAATGGTTAAATGAATTCAATCTTGATGAAGGGGAAAAGCAGGCAATACAGTTGTATGTGCAGGCAAACGCAGGATTGCTTCTTGTGGGCGACAAACAAGCAATCAATACAGCAAAATTGCTTGAAATAAACTGGGCAACAATCCCAAACGTTATAACCGTGCTCTTGGAAAGAAAAAAAATTACCAGAGAAAAAGCATTGGAAGCGCTAAGAATTGCACAAGAAGAAGGCAGATACAAACTGGATTTTATACTTGAAGCATTTAATGAAATAGAAAGAATTGAAGGTGAAAAAAAATGAAAACAGAATTAATATCCGCAAGATTCCCAAAAGAAGACACAGCAACAATAGAGGAAATAGCCCAAGAAGAAAAAACAGACAAAACAACTGCCCTCAGAAAAATATTTGCGCTTGGAGCAAAACAGTACCTGTTAGAAAAAGCAATAAAAAACTATCAGGCAGGCAGAACGAGCATTGCCAAAGCTGCCGAAATTTCCGGCATAAGCCTTTGGGAAATGATGGACGAATTAAAAGCACGAAACATTCCAAACCCATTGACTAATGAAGAATACAAACAAGGACTTAAAAACCTCAAAAAATCGTGGAAATAAAACCCCCGCCAAAAAGCAACGTAATTTGTGCAGAAACCAGTTTCCACTCTTGTTTAATACGAGCTTGCCATTGCTTTCCACAATCAGTTTTGAAGTTGCTGTGTTGTCGATTATTATTTTGTTTTCGTTTGAATGCGCCAGCGTTAATGCATTTGGAATGACTAAAGTGCCGTTGTTCAAGTGCAAATTCCCGCTTGCCATCGTGCAGTTGGCGGGCTTTTAAGATATTTGTTGGTGTTCACCATGGGTGAACAAAAGTGTTCAGTGGCAGTGAAAACAGTTATATGCCGTATTCAGGATAAAATCTGTCAATCAAAAGTCATTGGTTAATAACCGATAGCTTTTTAAAAATGTCACTGGTTATGGTATAGTATGGATATTGAATTATTGAAGCGGATTATTGAAGGCCAGCGAGAAGAAGTTGAAGAGAAGTTTGCCAAGGAAAATATTCTTGAACGGGACGGGCTGGCTCTTGCAAGGGCATATCTCTCTCACCCGAATATTTTAGTGATTCTTGGCGTCAGGAGAAGCGGAAAATCAATTTTTTCTCTTTTATTATCCAAAGAGTTGGAACAAAAAGCCGCGTACATTAACTTTGTCGATGAGCGCCTGATAAACCTGAAAACAGAAGACCTTGACAAAGTAATGCAGGCATTTTATGAGTTGTATGGGGACATTGAATTTGTAATTTTGGATGAAATACAGCAGGTTCCCGGCTGGGAATTGTTTGCAAACAGGCTCAGAAGAACAAAAAAAGTAATAATTACCGGCAGCGATTCAAAACTGTTAAGCGGTGAACTGGCAACACACTTAACCGGAAGGCATATAACCTTTGTATTATACCCTTTTTCCTTTAAAGAAACAAGAAAACCCAAAACCAGCATTTATTCAACCAAAGAAATTGCCGCAACAAGAAATGAACTCAAAAAATATGCTGAAGAAAGCGGTTTTCCTGAATTCAAAAAATTCGGAAGGCAGATAGTAAGGGAAATTTTTGATGACATAGTGACTAAAGACTGCATTCGAAGGCACGGCATAAGGGAAGAAAAAAGCTTTCGGGAAATGGCATCATATTTAATATCTAATTTCTCTTGTGAATTCACTTACTCCAAACTGGCAAAAATAGTTTCCTTAAAAGACACAAATACCGCAAAAAACTATGCACTATACCTGCAAGAGGCTTATTTGCTTGCAGTAATTGAAAGATTCTCGCCAAAATTAAAACAACAAATAATTGCGCCAAAAAAAGCTTACTGCATTGACCATGGATTCTGCAATTTCATCAGCTTCAACATGTCAAAAAACCATGGCAGGATTTATGAAAACATTGTTTGCATTGAACTGTTAAGAAAGAAATCAGCAGACCCGGCACTCGAAATATACTATTGGAAAGACCACCAGCAAAATGAAGTGGATTTTGTACTAAAAAAAGGCAATAAAATAGAACAATTAATTCAAGTATGTTACAATCCGATTGACGAAAACACCAAAGAAAGAGAAATAAAACCGCTTTTAAAAGCAGCAATTGAATTAAAATGCAAAAACCTGTTAATTATTACCGCTGACTCTGAATCCATAGAAAAAACAAAAAAACAAACAATACAATTCACTCCGCTTTGGAAATGGTTGCTCAATAACAAAACTGCGGAATAAAACAACCAGCAGCTTTAGTGCAGGCATTTATTTGTTCATTATCAGTTTTCCGCAGCTTTCAATTACCAGCTTTGAAGTTGCGGCAGTGATTTCATTGGCATTCAAGGCACGAGTATGGATTTTGGGCTCTTCGTTTCCATTTTATCCAGTTGGCTCGTTTTCCAACAGCCATTGCCAAACAGGTTTTACTGTTATTTTTTTGTTCTGGCGAATTAATTCTTGTTCTTGTT
>CAYOAS010000086.1:0-5926 GCA_964402015.1 uncultured archaeon
CTGCTCACTGCCAGTACGTGAAAACCCAGTTCAATGGGTCTAAGCGCTGGTGAAGAGCGGGCCTAACTCTGAGGCTCTCATGGTAGCGTAATACCTTGCCGGTTTAATGCCGGCTTGCACGAAGGAAGGAACGAGATTCCAGCTGTCCTTAGCCAATGCCCAGCGAAATCACTGTGTGGTGAATATGCCACAGACTCTCAACGGGAAGAGAAGACCCCACGGAGATTTACCGCAGCCTGATGTTGTTGTACGGTTTCTTTCGCATAGAGTAGCTGGTAGCCGCTTGTAGGCACGCTTCCGGGTGTGCTGTAGGCAAAAGTGTAACACCAGCCTTGGGAAATTTTACGGCTTATCTCAAAAGGAGACACCATTAGGTGGGCGGTTGGACTGGGGCGGTACACCCCTGAAAAGATATCAGGGGTGTCCAAAGGTCTGCTCAGGCGAGTCAGAAATTCGCCGTAGAGTACAAGAGCAAAAGCAGGCTTGACAGTGTTCCTCATAGCACGGAACGCTGATTCGAAAGAAGGGTCTAGCGAACGCCAGTAGGTCCTTAATGGGCCTCTGGTCTAACAGTGAATTTACCCTGGGGGTAACTGAGTGGTCGTGGCTGAGAGTCCACATCGACGCCACGGATTGCGACCTCGCCGTCGGCTCAAGGCATCCTGGCTGTGCATAAGCAGCCAAGGGTGGAGGTGTTAACTCATTAAAGCCTTTCGTTAGTTGGGTTAAGTACGGTGCGAGCCAGTATGGATACTATCTGTTGGGAGTGCTGATTGCTTGAGGGGAGGATCCATCTAGTACGAGAGGAACAGTGGGTCGTGGTCACTGGTCTACCAGTTGTCTGACAAGGCAAGGCTGGGTTAGCCACACCGCAACAGATAAGAGCTGAAGGCATCTAAGCTCGAAGCTGTCCCTGAAAAAAAGCAATCGTCAATGAAACAGCTTCACTTGCGAGTGGAGTTGCGTAATTGCAAGGGTTCCGGTAAAATACCGGTTTGATAGGTTGGGGGTGTAAGCAAAAAGCTTCGGCAATTTGTTCAGCCCACCAAAACTAAACACCCGAGAGTAATTTTACAGCCAAGCTGTGAAACTATTGCGGATACAACCAAGGACTCTGTAACTCATTTTTTGATTGCAATAATACTATGTTGTTCTAATAGCACGCTGAAACTGATTTTGACAGATTGGGTGGAAAATGATAATTTTTTCTTATTCTTTTCGAGTGAACACGTATAAAACGGATTTTGTTCACGACGACCTTTTTTCAGAATCCTGAAAAGTAAAAGCTTTTATAAAATTTCTAGAAAGGAAAATTCTTTCCGCATTATGATTGTTCTCCTTTTCCCGGTTGTATTCCATATTTTTTTGTTAGCGCTTGCCATTTGTCATATTCTTTTTTTTCAAGAACGTTGTTGTTTTTTTCCGCGAGCGCAACCAATCGCTGGTATTCTATTGCATCAAAATATTCATCATAAACAGAGTTGAAAGAAATGCCGCCGGATATTGCAATTATTTTTGGTGTTGTGTCAAGCTTTCCTGAGGAAAAATATTCTTCCTTGTCGTCAGTGACTATTGCAGTGCTTGTTGTTTCAACAAAGCAATAACCTGAATTGTTCAGGCTGTATTTTTCAGGGCATTTTATGCCGACTGACTGGTGATTTTTTTCAGAGTAATCAAAAATCGCTGTTCCAAACCCAAGTTCTTTCAGCAGGAAAACCAAAAGCCGGGATTTTTCCCCACAGACCCCCATATTGTCAAACAATACCTCATAGGGATATCTGTTGTTCATGTTTTTGTCATTGAATGCATTGATATCATAAGGAATTTTTTGAACAAGGCTGATTGCAATGCGCGCCCTGTCATCATTGTTTGTTGCGCGCGATTTGATTATTTCAACGAGTTTTTTTAATTGCTGTTTTTGGTCTTCGTGGTCCAAAAAAACCAATTGAATCTCGCTTTCTGTCGGGCAATCTGGTTTGCAGACATATGTTCTTGGCAATCCAGCGAGAAGGTTTTTCAAATCAACATAAACCGCAAACTGTATTTTTCCCTTTTCGCCGTGCAAGGCATAATCAAATTCCCTTGTTTCAGAATTTGCTTTTGCTTCAACACAAGAATCTCCATTTGGTTCTTGCGTTATCGGGCAGCCGCAAACACTCGCTTTTTCCATTAGCGAACCGTTAGAGCACTGGAAAGGTTTTTTTTTCGAACAGGAAAGGTTTTTTGTTCCATCCTTGCAATCCAAAAGCGAAACGCATTTTCCGTTAACTGTCCTGTAATCCTTTTCGCAGCCGCACAAAACAAGGTTTTGCACTATCTTTCCGTTCTCGCAAAACAATGGTTTTGTGTCAGAGCAAGCGCCCGAGCGCGTGCCATCGCTGCAATAGCGCGAAGCCCATGGCTGTTGGATGCAGCCGGCAAAAAATATGGCTGTGACTGCAAAAAACAGGATTATTGCCGAGTTTTTTTTGTTCATTTAATTAGGATTGTTTGAACTGGCTATTTAACCTTTGCCTGCCAAGCAAAATAAAAAAAGAAAGAATTCGGTTTTTATGGTACAATGCGCAGTGCGAGAGTTTTGTTGTAGCTGCCAGTAACATTTCCGAATTCTTGGTAGTGTTCTGCCACTTTGATTTTTCCTGAAACTTCTCCAATGTCAGCGTGCGGCGACAAATATAGCAATTGTTTTTCAACAATTGTTTGCCCAGCTGCAAACTTGTTGTATCGCTTTGCAAAGCCCTTGTTTATGCAGCTTTTGTCCAAGCCAACTGAGTTTGGAAGCAGCACGTCCAAAGAAACCATTTTTTCGAACGGATCATTGTTTTTTAGTTCAACAGTCAATTCGACTGGTTCCTTGTCCTTCATGCTGAAGCGGTAAGGAAAAACGCTTGCTTTTATTATCATTTCACCCAAAAAAGTCACCCCAATTTTTTTTACTCGTTCCTGTTTTTCGCAAACCTTTTTTTAAAAGGCTTTTTTACTTGTTCCTGTTTTTTCGCAAACCTTTTCGAAAAAGGTTTCATGATATTATTTTTGATAAATCGTGTTTTGAAACGTCAATTGTTATTTCGCTTGCAGTTGTTGCACCTTTTAGCTCGCCATCAATAACAATCTTTGGGTTTTCCGGCCTGAAAATTGATGCCTTTACCGGTGCGATGCTGAAAGCACCAACTGTTTTTTTTATTGTTGCACTCAATTTTCCTATTCCAAATTCTTGTTCAGGGTCAATGTTGCGCGTGTTGAAATTTGTCGGAACAATTTTGACGTTGTTTATTCTTCCCCTTGCACCCACAATCTGCGCGTGAAACAATTTTTCTTTTTCCGCAATCGTTATTATCTCTTCAAAAAGGATTTTTCCTTTTGGAATCGAATAATTTTCCACAACCATATTATCCCACCTATTCTTCGCGCGGCTGCAGGTAAGAATTCTTGCATTCCTCGCTACAAAACCTGCGCGCATAAATGTTATGGCTTTTGTCTGTTAATTCCGAACCGCAGTTCAGGCAAAAGCTTTTCCTTACCTCATCAAACTTGTTTTGTCTAAGGTTTTCAAACTGCACAATTATCACTCCAAATCCTTTTTTTTGCTTCAAGCGAAGACAGGACAAAATGCCCCAGTTAAAGGCTCTGCAATTATTGCAATCAAACAGAATAAAAAACCTGCGTCTGGTTTAAAAACAAAAGGATAAAAGCACAAAAGGCAATAATTGTTTATGCTTTTCATCAACTTCAAGGAGCCAAAACGGCTTGAACGTTATGGTAAAACGCGCCAACAGAGGCGCAATTATTACATGAACGACATTCCAGTCGAAGTAGGACAAAGATGGCTAGCCCATTGTAGGCTGCGATTAAGAAAGTTAAAAAAAGATTTTTCACAAACAGAAATAGGCGCAAAATTGATTGCGGGATATGACGAAGCAATGAAAAATATTGTGAGGATTGCCGGAAAAGAACATGAAGTCCGTTTATCGGAATTGAAAATGCTTGAGCCGAAAAAGAAAAAGCGTGTGATTATAGAGTTCGGGAGAAGGTTAGCTGCCCAAGAGGGATTTTTAGAATTTGTAAGGAAACAAAAAAAAACATATCCTAGACTGTTGCTATCATTGGAAAAAGATATAGCGGAGACAGAAAACGTTATTCAGGAACTAAGCCACCCCTAAAGCAACAGATTAAAAACCAAGATATACATAATATATTTTGGGTAGCGGTTGGCTTGCTGTCGGTACCAACGGCGAAGCCGTCATGGGACTGAGCGAAAGCGAAGTCGCATTTCGGACCCGCCATACGAAATTGGCGCTGAGGAAAGTCCGTCCACTCTAGAAAAAACAGTTTCCGAAAGGAAACCCACGGGAACAGAAACGATACCAAAAAAGTGAAAACTTTTTCGGATGAAACGCGCTTGTGGTTAAACGCAATTCATTTTTTGTTTTGCGTGAGTGCAAGCCCGATTGGGCGCTTAGTCGAATGCAGGCTGCCAATCTGAAAAAATGGTTGGCCTTGAAAACAGAAGACGGCTTACGGACCGCTGCCCTCCGCTTTACTAAAGCGGTGCAAATGCGCGATTGCTGACGCAATCCCGCTTGGCTTCGCCAGTTGCTAAGGCTGTGCGAAAATGCTGCCTCTTCGCTAATGCTCATAGGCAGAATAATACGGGTTTTTATAGATGGGACTAAAAAAAAGAGATTTGAAAAAACGCTATGACATAAGAAGCAATGGTGGGCAGATCCAAAGGTTGAGGTCAGGCATTGAACACCCCGCTGATCTACTGGACAAAAATTGGATTCGCGAGAGAAGAGATTTAAGCACATTTGCTAAGTCATATGTTACAAAAGGAGTGGCCCTGACTGGTTTTCCTGCAAATGCAATTTTCAAAAATAAGGGAATTACACATCGGAGACCAAAAAAAAGCCACGGCAATTAAACATAAGCAAACCCATTTTTTTTAAACCTTTTCCAGCCTAATATTGATTTATGTTCAATGCTGGACAGCTTGCAAAGTCATACCTTGATTTTTTCAGGTCAAAAAATCACGCTGTTATTCCGAGCGCTTCATTGATTCCGGAGAATGACCCGACTGTTTTATTTACTACTGCTGGAATGCATCCTTTGATTCCGTTTTTGTTGGGGCAACAGCATCCTTTGGGAAAGCGCCTGGCAAACATTCAAAAATGTCTTCGCACTGGTGACATAGACGAGGTAGGCAATGCCACGCATTTGACTTTTTTTTTCATGCTTGGCAACTGGAGTTTGGGAGATTACTTTAAGAAGGAAGCCATTGAATGGAGCTTTGAATTTTTGACAAGCAAAAAATGGCTTGGATTGAAAAAAGAAAAAATTTTTGTAACCTGTTTTGCAGGAGACAACGATGCGCCTCGCGATAATGATGCAGCTTCAATCTGGCAGTCTGTTGGAATTCCAAAAGAGCGCATTTATTATTTTCCAAAAGAAGATAATTGGTGGGGTCCTGCAGGGCAAACCGGGCCGTGCGGGCCGGATACTGAAATGTTTTACGATACAGGCAAAGAAAAATGCAATCCCGGTTGCAAGCCTGGTTGCAGTTGCGGCAAATACTTTGAGATATGGAATGATGTTTTTATGGAATACAATAAGATAAAAGAAGGAAAATTCGAAAAGCTCAAGCAGCAGAATGTTGATACTGGAATGGGATTGGAGCGAACTATTGCAATGCTTGAAGGAAAAGCAAGCGTTTTTGAAACAGAATTGTTTGTGCCAATAATGCAAAAAATCAAAGAGCTTTCAAAAACAGAAAACGCGCGTTCGCAGCGCATTGTTGCCGACCATTTGCGCGCTGCGACATTCATTTTGGGGGATGACAAGGCGATTGCGCCAAGCAATGTCGACCAGGGATATGTGCTGCGCAGGCTGATAAGGCGCGCGGTAAGGCACGCAAAGCTGCTTGGAATAG
>CAYOAS010000087.1:0-5866 GCA_964402015.1 uncultured archaeon
TTTTGCAAAAGGGAAAACCCGGAGAACTATACAATGTTGGCGGCGGAAACGAAATCAGGAATATTGACCTTACTAAAATGATATTGAAAGAACTTGGCAAGGGCAATGAAATGATTGAAAGAGTTCCGGACAGGGTAGGGCACGATTTCCGCTATAGCCTTGACTGCAAAAAAATTCTCAAGGAAACTGGCTGGAAACCGAAAACGAGTTTCAAAAAAGGATTGAAACAGACAGTAAAATGGTATGTTGAAAACCCGCAATGGTGGGAACCGCTGGTGAAATGAAAATGGGCCAATTAAGGGTTTTGTTAGATACAAATATTTATGGTTATGTGATAGAGTCTGATTTGGATTTGGTTCAAGGAATCGCAGGCTGCAGCAAGATTGTTGTTTATGGAAATAATGTGATTAGAATGGAGTTAAGAGAGACTCCAAAAGAGAAAAAAACAGACGCCATGCGCGGTTATAGGATGCTGTTATTGAACAATTTTGACTTGATCGTTGGAAAACACATGCTTCCAATAACCAAGGAGACAGAAGAACTCGCAAAGGAGTATTTTAAAGAGTTTAAAAGAAATAGGGGAATTCAAAACTGGCAAAAAATAAAGAATGATTTTCTTATTGTGGCTTGTGCTGCATTGAAAAATCTTGACATTGTAGTTAGTGAGGATAATAAAACCATGCTCTCAAAAAAAGCAGTAGACAGTTATCAGGTAGTAAACGGAAGGCTTTTACTTAGGACACCAACTTTTATTGGCTACAAGAATTTTAAAGAAATAGTCAGGTCGTGTGGTATTTAATGAACTTTCGAACAAATTGCCTGAATTCAGCTTTCTTTTTGGCTTCTTTTACGGTTGCAATAAAAGCCATTATTTTATCCATTTTATTCATAAAAGTGATTGTACAGCAAAACAAATTTAAACATATCAAAAACAACAGGGTGAACTTAAACGGTAAATGACTTTTTTTTGGTGTTTTGACTTGGCTGGAATTGGGAAAATCCTCATTGTGGGAAAGGGTTTTTTTGGAGAAAAGCTCTTTAGCATGCTGCAATCGCGCGGCATTGAAGTGGAAGCTACAATGCAACCGCTTGAACAAGGTTTTATTCCGCTTGACATTACTGACAAGGCAAGCGTTGAAAACGTAATTTCAAATTCTCACGCGGAAACAGTTGTCTTGACAGCTGCTGTTTCCAGCGTTGACTATTGCGAACAGCATAAAGAGGAAACATTTAATGTTAATGTGCAGGGCACGAAGAATGTTGTTGCCGCGTGCAAAAAAAACCTTTCAAAATTGGTTTTTTTGTCAACAGACTATGTTTTTGACGGAAAAAAAAGAAATTATTCCGAAAACGACAAGCCGAATCCGTTGCAATATTACGGTGCAACAAAATTGTTGGGAGAGCAGGATGTGCTTGGGCAACTGGATGACTCGCTTGTATTGCGCGTTTCATCTCTTTACGGCTTCAATTCCCAAAAGGACAAGCCTTGCTTTCCGGTTTTTGTAATTAACCAATTAATACAGGGAAAGCAAGTGAATGCTTCTTTGCAAATTACCTGCCCCACTCTTATTGACGATGCCGCGAACGCATTGATTCAGCTGGTGAAAAAGAATGAAAAAGGAATTTTTCATGTTGTCGGGGCAGACGCGCTTTCCAGAATTGCTGTCGCAAAGGCTGTTGCAATGGAATTTGGCCTCGATTCAAAGCTCATAAAAAAAACTGGCGATTTGCATTTTGTCGCAATGCGGCCTGAAGACAGCTCGCTAAGCACAAAAAAACTGAATTCTGTTGGCATCAAGATGAATGATTTTAAAAACGGTTTGAAAACAATGAAAAAACAAATGGAGGCCGCTGTTTAAGGTGAATTGATGGAAAAAAACTTCAGGATAGCACAAAAATTTGCTGAAAAAATAGGTAATCACTTCGCTTATTTTGTTGTCACTGAATTCAAATGGGCAAAAAAAGAAGAAATTTTGAGATTAAAACGCGAACCATGTTTGGTGGCATATCTTAAAGGGGGGCAAAGAAAAATGAAGATTGGGTATTTAACGTTTTGTGGAGGCGATTTTAAATGCGCGGAGTGATACTTGCCGGAGGAACGGGTTCAAGGTTAAAACCCCTTACTTCGGTGACCAACAAGCATTTGCTACCGATTTTCAACAAGCCAATGATTTTTTATCCGATTGAAGCGCTGAAAAGCGCTGGCATTACCGATATAATGGTTATTACCGGCACGCACCATGCTGGCGCAATCTTCCAGTTGCTGGGAAGCGGAAAGGATTTTGGGGTAAAATTCACTTATCGCGTGCAGGACACTGCTGGCGGCATTCCAAGCGCTATTTCGCTTGCAGAAGACTTTGTCGGCAACAACCGCTTTGTTTCAATTAACGGCGACAATATTATTTTCGAATCGCTTTCCCCGTTTGCAAAAGAGTTTGAAAGCAACAAGGAAGAAATGCAGATTTTGCTTTACAAAGGCACAAGGGAAGAGGCAATGAAATCAGGGGTTGCAGTGACAAAAGGAAACCAGGTAATTAATGTCATGGAAAAACCAAAAGAGCCGCCGAGCAACAATATTATTATCGGTATTTATTTCCTCAGCCCAAATGTTTTTGACGTTATTCGCAAGCTGAAGCCTAGTGCGCGCGGTGAAACAGAAATAACTGACGTGCAAAGGCATTATTTGGAGAAAAAATCATTGCGCGGTGAATTCCTGAAAAAGTGATGGTTTGGCGCTGGAGGCTTTGAGGCTTTGCGGCATGCGAACCTTGAAACAAAAAAAATTTGTGATGAAGGAAAAAGCCAGTTTTGCTGAAAAAAGAATTTTTTTACCGAGTGATTTGATTGATTGGAATTTCAACAACATATTTTGCGCTGCAGGGCAAAAACATTTATGATTCTGTAGCCGAAGCAGGCAAAATGGGTTTTGGTCTGGCAGAATTAGGGGCAGGACACGATTTTGAAAAAAACATTCCGGCAACATTAAAGCGTTTGCGTTTGGATTTTCCAGAAATGAGTTTTACTGTGCACACAATGTTTCCACCGTTGAAAAGAAAAGTCTGGTTTAATCCTTCGGAAGGATTGACTAAAATGAATAAGAAAATTGTTGAGGGCTTTTTTTTCGCAGCGCAAATTGTGGAGGCAGAGCTTGTTTCTTTTCATCCTGGCTTTAAGCACAAGGTTTTTTGCATTGCCAAAGAAAATAATTCAGGCAACGCGGCTGGCAGTGAAAATCCCTTTAATGGTTATCCCGGGCGCGGGAAAGAAATGCAGGAACAAAAGGCTTTTGAAAACGCGTTCAAGGTTTTTGCGCTGGCGCAAAAATTGTCAAAACAAGCAGGAATAGATTTTGCGATTGAAAACAATCCGCAGACACACAATAACAAATTGTTGTTTGTTTCAAAACAGGATTTTGAGGCAGCGTTTGAACGGTTTGAAAACTGCGGTTTGCTGCTTGACTTAGGGCATGCCTTGTTTTCCTCAAACTTGCAGGAACTGCTTTCCCTGCATGATAAAATAAAGCAAATGCACTTGCATGTTAGCATGCCGAGCTCGCAAGGCAATCTGGAAGACAATCACCTGCCAATAAGCTCGCTGCAGCAGCTTGAACCGCTTTCCTGCATAAAGCAGTTGCAAAATATTCCGCTTGTTTTCGAGCACGGAACGAATGTTTCGCGGCAAGAGCTATTGTTAGAAAAATCTTTGGTTGAATCATTTGTCAAGAACAATGTTTTTGACAGGCAAAAGAATTCTTGCGGAATTCTTTTGGATTTGAAAGAAAATTGAGGTGTTGTTAGTGAAGATTGGAATCCGCTTTTTGCAGTTGCAACCCGATTTTTGCTATGGCAAAAATGGGCGCATTTTGGCGAAAGCCAAAATCGCGAAACCTGGGAAAAATTTGTTTTAGGAGAGGTGTAATGAATGAAAATTGGGATTGTTGGAACAGGATATGTTGGATTAGTGACTGGAGCTTGCCTGAGCGATATCGGGCATGTTGTTACCTGCACTGACATTGATGAAAAAAAAATCGAGATGCTTAACCGCCTGCAGATGCCGATTTTCGAGCCGGGCCTTGATGAAATAGTTAAAAAAAATGCCAATGCAAAGCGATTGTTTTTTTCAATAGACCTTGACAAGATGATTTCGGAAAACAACGTTATTTTTATTGCAGTTGGCACTCCGCCAAAGAAGGACGGAGATGCTGATTTGAGCTATGTTGAAAACATTGTGCGCAGGATTGCAGGAGTTGCAAAGGAGCCAAAGTTAGTGGTGGAGAAAAGCACTGTTCCAGTTGAAACAGGCGAAAAAATTCAGGAAGTTTTGAAGGAATACAATCCAAAAAATCTTGATTTTGGGGTTGTGAGCAATCCTGAATTTTTGCGCGAAGGCACTGCAATACAGGATTTCATGAAGCCTGACAGGATTGTTATTGGAACAGCAAGCGAAGACGCAAAAAAAACAATGGCGGAAATATATGCTCCGTTGAAGGCAAAGATTATTTTCACTGACATAAAGAGCGCTGAAATGATAAAGCACGCGAGCAATTCTTTTTTGGCAACAAAAATTTCCTTCATTAACGCTGTTGCAACTGTTTGCGACGCAACTGGCGCGAATGTAAAGCAGGTTGCAGAGGGCATGGGCCTTGACCCGCGCATTGGGCCAAGCTTTTTGTGCGCAGGATTGGGTTATGGGGGAATTTGTTTTCCAAAGGATGTTGATGCGTTCATTAAAATGGCTGAAAAAACAGGTTCTGATTTCGGGATATTGAAGGAAGTGCAGAAGGTAAATGCTTTGCAGAGAAAGTTTTTCGTGAAAAAAATAGAAAAGGCATTGTGGGTGGTTAAGGGAAAAACAATTGCAGTATTGGGCTTGTCATTCAAGCCGAACACTGACGATTTGCGCCTTGCCCCGAGCATTGATGTAATAAATTCGTTGCTTGAAGAGGGGGCAAAAGTAAAGGTTTTTGACCCGCACGCAATGGAAAAAGCAAAAGAGATTCTGAAGGGCGTGGAATTCTGCAATTCGGAATATGATGCGGCAAAAGGCGCTGACGCACTCGCTTTGGTTACTGAATGGAAACAGTTTTTGGAGCTGGATTTCAAAAAGATTAAATCCATTATGCGCTCTCCAATAATTGTTGACGGCAGAAACGCCTTTAACAAAAAGGAATTGGAGAAACTTGGCTTCAAATATTTTGGAATGGGAATTTGAAAAAGGTGATTTGTTTTGAAGGTAATAATTCCCGCGGCAGGATATGCAACGCGATTGTATCCCTTGACGGAAAACATGCCAAAGGCATTGCTTGATATCGGAAAAAAGAAAATGTTAGAGCACGTGATTGAAAAAATCGAGGCATTGGGCGTTGTTGACGAAATAATTATTGTTTCAAACGCAAAATTTTTCGAACAATTTTCTGAATGGAAAAAAAGTTATCATTCAAAAGTTCCAATCACTGTATTGAATGACGGCACCTCAAGCAATGAAACCCGCCTGGGCGCAATCGGCGATTACCATTTTGCAATCAAGAAACTGAAAATCAGGGACGATATTTTGTTTGTGAGTTCCGACAATTTTTTCAATTTTGATTTGAAGCCAATGCACGAGCATTTTTGCAACAGCAAGCGCGACGTGATTGCGCTTTATGACGTTGGCAGCATGGAAGAAGCAAAAAAAATGGGGATTGCGGAACTTGACAGTGAAAAAAAGGTTATCGGTTTTGTTGAAAAACCGCAGGTTCCAAAATCCACTCTTTGCTCTATTGGCATTTACCTTTATACCAAGCACACTGTGAGCCTGTTTGAAAAATACCTGAAAGAAGGCAACAATCCTGACAAGATGGGTTATTTCATGATTTGGCTTTTGGATA
>CAYOAS010000088.1:0-5795 GCA_964402015.1 uncultured archaeon
CAATATGGAGTCATTTGCTATCTATCAAGCGACAATATTTGTTCAAAAATTAATGCCGCTTGCTATAGTTTAATGCAAAACAAGAAATTATTTTTTTGCTTCTGCTTTTGGTTCGGTTTTTTCTTCGGCTTTCTTTTCCTCGGCTTTTCGTGCTGCGGCTTTTGCCCTTTCTTTTATTTCCTTTTGCTTTACTTTCCGCGAAATAAAACCGACAATGAGGTTTCTGTTTGTTTTGGAAAAAATATTGCCGAATTCCACAATGGCCTTTTTGTTGTTTTCAAAGTCCGAAGAAAACTTTTCCGGAAACTCTTTCAACAACAGCAATGCCTTTGATTTTATGCCCTTAGGAACAGCTTTGCCCAAAAAAAAACACCTTTTAATTTAGCTCAATCTTTCTTATTTCGCCGTTGGGATACTTTCGCAAAACAACAAGCGGAATCACTTTCTCAAAAAATTCTTTTTCCGCAACCTCAATGACGGAATTTTCTTTTTTTACCTCAACCAATGGAGGAGCGCCAAGGCTCAACTGCAAAGCGCGAGCGCTAATCAGCCTTGCCTTTTCGAAGCGAGTCAATTTCTCCATAAAAACCACTAACAGTCAAATTAAAACTAACAAATTAGTAAATAGAATCTTATAGGAAAAGCATTTAAAAATACCACTTAACGGCACTTTAACCAATTGCCAAGAAGTCTATAACCTGAACTTTGTTAGGTCATAAATGAATTGGCAATACGCGTGTTTATTCTTTTCTGTTCTAATTTGTTCTATGGAGAAAACTAGCATTTCTAGTTGGAAAGACACTGTAGAAAAAGTTGCTGTTTTGGCTCAAAGAAGCGTTTGCAGTGGTTTTACGACAGATTTGAATGGACGCCACTGGAAGAAAAAACAAGTAAATCTGATTTTTATGCAACACGGTTCCATGCAACAATTAGCCTTAAATATTACGAAATCCCCTGTATATTGAATGAAGAAAATAACTTTTTTTTTGTTGTTGCTGCTGTTGCCAAGCGCTTTTGCAGTTTGCATTGGTGGCAATGACCAACTTATTTTCAGGATAAGCAGCCAGACAAACGCACACGCAGAGCTTTATAACGGAGCAGGCAATTATCCAGTGGAAATATGTTATGACCAAATTTTTGGGCAGAATTATTCCGGGACAAATCCGCATGATTGTGTTATCAATGGTTCAAACATTGTCCTGAATGCTTCTGCAGCAACAAACGCGCATGTTGAACAAAACGACCAGGCAAATTATTTAACAAACATTTGCTTTGGCAACCTTGAATGCGGTTATACTGCCAGTGGCGGAGGAGGCAGTCCCGCTTGTTCAAGCTGGCGGCCTGGCGCAGAATGCATTGCCACAATTTCCGCTGTAACAAACACGCATGTTAGCGCGGTTTGCAACGGCCCGGGAAGCTTTCCAATCGCGGTTTGCTGCACTTCAGTTTCACAAACAACAAAACTGAAAATTGTTTCTTTTACAATCGACCCGACTAGTGTTGTGACAGACAACCTTGACAAGATTGTTGTTGCAATTGCAAAAGTCAAAAACTATTCTGCAACGACAGCAGAAAACGCGACAGTCAAAATAGAAATAAAAGACTCACAAGGGAACCAAAAGATTCCCACGTTAGAAGAAATAGAAACAGTTAATGCCAACGAAATTAAAACATTCAACAATCTTTCTTTTACAGTGGACAACACCTGGCAACAAGGAACATATACTGCAACAACAACATTGTTCGATGAAGACGGAGAACTCCAGGACAGCACGGTCGCATATTTTACTGTTTCATCCTTTAGCGTTGTTGTTTCGGAAACAAACCAGGCACTGCTGCTAATAATAGCAATAATCGTGATTTCAATCGCCTATTTCTCTGCAAAAAAACAAGGCAAATAGCGTTTCCCCTTTGTTTTCAGGGGAAACGAGGTGCTTCCTCTGCTTTTTAAATGCCCCAAACCTTTTTCTTTCATGCTTCCTTTTCCCAATGCATTTTTGTACTTGTCGAAAGTTTCCTATCTCGAGGAAAAACGCCTCATATTGGCGGAATTTTTCAACAATGAACTGAAACAATCGGAAACATTTGGCTTTTTTCCGCGCGTTCTTATCCCAATATCAAAAGCCACTGAACCAATAATCAGGCAACTGCTGAATTCTTTTGGAACAAAAAAATTTAAAGCGGAGAAGAAATCCGAAACCACGCTTTCTGTTTCCGCAAAAACATTTTCAGACCTGAAGCGCTTCTGCAACCTATTGAATGCGACAATAAAAATGCAAACAATTCTGCTGAAGCCGGAACAGCAATTTTTGCTGTCGCGCGGCTGGAGTTATTTTGACGCTTTTGAAAAAACGCAATTCGGTTTTGAAAAAAAGCATTCTTACAATATTCCTGCTGTTTGCTTTGACTGGATTGGCGGAAAACTTGAAACAGAAATTCCCTGCTTGCTCAAAAAAGAGCGCGCAATTGCGGAAAAAATTCTGGAATCAATCGCATTGTCTAACGCGCTTTGCCTGCCGTTGCAGGAATTGCCGCAGCAAAAGGCATTGCTTTCGGAAACACTGCTGCAAAACGCCTGTTTCAGGAATGATTTTGCTCCAAACAAGGAATTGGGCAATTGTTTTTCGAGCAACAGGTTTGGCTATTATAACGGAGACCAAATAGGCTTTGTGGAACTTGATTTTTCAAAAACCTGGCCGGCCCTGTTTGGCTTTCACTTTTTCAATTTAAGTTTTGAAACAATAGACTGCGATTGCTGCGTGCCGGAAACAGCCTTCGAGCAGAATGTTTTGCCTTCAAGCATGGTAGAGGTGCGGTTTGCAAAAAACGGTTTCTTTTTCGAATCAAAAATGGAAACTTTTTCCCAGAGTTTTCACGAAAGCAGTGCGGGAAAGCAATCACGGTTATTGAGGCAAAAAGAGTTTTTCTTGAAATCAATTCCACTGGGGCCGTTTGACAAAGGCGATTGCACAACAGTGCCGATAGAAGATGCTTTGCAACTGGCAAGGGATGAAAGCGCGGAAATAACAAACGCGGAAACAGAACTGCACTGGTTCTGCAAAAAACAAGAGGGATTGCTTTCAAAGGAACTGAATTTGTTGAACGAGCAAACAGTAATGCTTTCAAGGATTATGGAAGAAAAAAGAAAAACAGCAATAATAAAATTCGGGGTTTTCTCTGAAAACGAATTGTTTTTTGATGCTGAAGCAGTTTTTTTGCAGAAATCAATCGAAGCGCTTTCCTCACTGCTGGAAAGCGTTCCAGCGCATTTGCTTTCGCCGAATTCTCAATTCTTTGACAAACGGCTTTCAATCGCTTTCCTTGCGATTCAGTCAATCATACTCAAAAATTTTCGGCAGTTCAGCAATTCCAAAGGAGCAAAAGCAGTTCCTGTCGGAAGCAACAAATGCCTATTAAGCGGCAACCAAGCGCTTTCAATAAGCAAGGAATTCTGCCAAAAAGAAAAACTGCCATTGCCTGCAATCAGATAAAAAAACCAGAACAGTAACTAGTTTTCGTTTTGCTCTGCTGCAATTTCTTTTTTTGAATTGCCGTTTCCGTCACTGTTAAATGCAATATTTTTACTTTCAATTGCCTCTGCACAAATTCCTTTATAAAAAACTTTTTTTGTTATGCCATGCTCGCCCCACAAATAACTGAATTGCGCACTCTTGCCATTCTCAATCCAAATCTGCCTGTTGGCAGGCTGCTCATAACCCTTCAAAGTATACAATCTATTATATTCCACTAAAGCCTTTTCGGAGGTATACCTCAAAAGCCTGAAAAGCTTTTCCGGCTGCCTGTCACTAATTATGTCAAAGCTTGTTGCTTCGTTAACCCGGAACTCGCTTGTTTCCTTCTTTTTTTCAAACGGAGGACCCCAATGCTGCAACAAAATCTCAACTTCAAAAAGCGCGGGCATAATCACCAAAATTTTTCTGTAAAAAATAATGCTAATGATTTTATTAAACCTTTGCACTTCACTCCAGTCTGGCGGGGGTTTCTAAGCTGTTGTGAAGAGGGCAAGGCTTTGGTCAATTGCAATGCAGGGCAAAGAGCTTGTGACTTTGTTGGAGAAAAAAACAGGGCTTTTTGTTGAAATGGGCTTCAAAACAATAAATGCCATTGTCGAGAACGCTTTGTGACACGGAATGCAACAATAAAAACAATGTTCCAATAACAAGCTTTTTTTTGAAGAAAAACCATGGCTTGCCTCAATAAAAAAATTGTCATTGGCAAGCCAATAATTTATGGCACCAAAAAGCAAGCGAAAGCACCCAGTGTGTGCCAAAGCGGTTTTTTGCACTGTTTTTGGCAGTCAGCAGGGGAAATGCTGCTTGCGCACAGTTTAAAAACAAAAAAAAAGATTTTATATAAGAAAAGTTTGGCGCGGGATTTATGCAATGGGCTTTGCAAGCGTTATAGAAGATGCAGTAAAGGCAATTACCGGGAATGAACAGCAGCGCGAGCGCATTGCAAAAAGCCTTTTTGGGCTGAGAAAAAAGGATTTTTCGGAATTTGAATCACGAGAACTGCTGGAAAAACAATTCATTTTGCCAGTGCCAAAAACAGAATTAAATTCCAGGATTGCAGGCATTGATTCGGGCTTTATCGGAAAGTCACTGCACAGCATTGACATAGTGCTCGTGCGCGCAGTTGGAACAGTCTTCTCTTTCAAAAAAAACATTGTTGAAAGCGCTGAATATTTCCCAAATTTTTTCAGTTTTCCAAACCCGCACATTGCAAACCTTGCATTGGACAATGATGAATTCGAATGCAGCAAATCCTTATTGAGGCTGCGCGAGGAAATCGGGACAGCAAAAAAAGTAATTGAAAAATATTCTCCCCAATACTGCCTTTTGGACGGCAGCATTATTCCACAGTACGCGGACAAGCCGCGCAGCAACAGCCCGCTAGTGAACAATTATTATAACATAATAAGCGAGTTCCAGTCGCTTTTCGAAACAGCGGAAAAAAACAATTGCGAACTGATTGCATGCGTCGAAGACAGCAGGGGCAGCCGATTCAACTCAATACTCCAAGAAACAATCCTTGCAAAAGAACAATTATGCAACGCAAAACAACTGGACAACTGTTTTGATTCAGTATTGCTTGACCATTTGCTGCAAAAAGGCGAACGCAGCTTTGCTTTTTCTTATACAAAAAAAATTTCCGAGCACCCGATACTGAATGAATTCAAAAAAGAATGGGCACAAAGCGTTTTTGCATTTTATTTGAAACCAAGCGAATTCGACAGGCCTTTGCGCGCGGAATTTTTGCACAAGCAAGCAGACAAGAATTCGCTTACGGAACACGCAAACAATGTTGCAGGCATTGTTTTTGCATTAAGCTCATTGCACCGCGAGTATGCTTTTCCAAGCGTTTTGATTGAAGCAGATTTGCACGCGCGCTTGAAGCCGGAAGAAATCGACTTGGTTTTCAACAAAATAAGGGACAAACTAAGCAAAAAACTCAGCATGCAATTAAGGAGGAACAACAGACCATTCTGACAACAAAATATTTATGCGGGATTGAGCAAAGCGAAATCCTGCGACATATCTCGGACTGCGCCCAACGATTGAACGAAAGAAAAATAACGAACGGTTCAATGTTCAATCGTTGACGAAATGGCGCAGAAACAACAGGCCATTTTAGGGGAGAAAAAAATGCAAAAAAAATTGAAATGCAAAGCTGTCTTTTTTGATTTGTGGGACACTCTTGTCAGTTCATTTAATGTAATGTATGGATAAATGCGCTGGTTATGTGACAAATGTTCCAGCGAAAAATGACAGTAT
>CAYOAS010000089.1:0-5745 GCA_964402015.1 uncultured archaeon
ATTAAAGATTGCAAGTTTTGAGAACGCGAAGCATATTATTGAAGGGTTTGAAAAAGCTGAAGAATATTTGCGTGAAAGAAACCATTCAATTGGCGGTTTTGAAGTAAGGATAATAAAACCGCACATTGTTTACGAAAATATGGCCAAACAAGAAGTATTAGTTATAACAGATTTTCTGGAAAAAGAAAAAGTGACGCAAGTTTCAGCAATGGATACAAATGAATTAAAAAGAATAAATGACGTTCTATCAGAAATAGACCGCGTTTTAAAAGCTGCAGGTGTCTATGAGGTAACACCTAGAAACGCTTTTTACAATTCAACAACAAATACCATTTTATTGTTTGACTTTGGCTTGTTTATAAGAGATTCTGATTCTTGGAAAAACTCTCACAATTTTAAAAAATAGTAAAAGAAAAGGAGCTTTTTTGCCCCTTTCTTTTTTTTAAAAAAAAATTTGGTTTACTTGATATAGTCGAGGTCTATGTCGCCGCGATTCCTTGTTTTGCGTGATGGAGCTTCTTGTTCAGGGCCTTTGATGTATGGAGAGTGAACTCCAGTGAAGATTGTTATTACTTCAATCTTGTTCTCAAAGGTTGGGTCAACTCTTGCACCCCAGATTACAACTGCTTTTGGGTCAATTCTTTCCGTCAGCATTTCACCGACAGCGTTTGCTTCTCCCAAAGTCAGTTCCGGTCCACCAGTAATGTGGATTAGTGCTCCTGTTGCTCCGCCTATATCTACATCGAGCAAAGCGTTATTCAAAGTGTCTTCGACAACTTCGTTGACCTTGTCAACGCTCTTGCTTTCTCCCACGGCAATAACGCTCAATCCCTTGTTTCCCATTACGCTTCTAACATCAGCGTAGTCCAAATTGATCAGGGATGGTTGTGTTATTGTTTCTGTTATTCCGCGGACTGTCCTTGCAATTACTTCATCTGCAACCTTGAACGCGTCCTGGATTGGCAAGTTTGGAACCAATTCAACCAATCGGTTGTTGTCAATTACAACAACAGTATCAGTTACTTTTCTCAATGCTTCGATTCCTTCTTCTGCCTTTATCAAGCGGGCTTTTTCCAAAGCGAAAGGATATGTTACAATAGCAATTACTATTGCGCCCTGCTCTTTTGCTATTTCTGCAATAATTGGCGCTGAACCAGTTCCAGTTCCACCACCCATTCCAGTAGAAATAAAGAGCATGTCGACTCCGGCAAGAACTTCTTCCAAAGCGCTCCTGCTTACTTCAGCTGCCTTTGCCCCGATTTCAGGATATCCACCTGCACCAAGGCCTCTGGTAACTGACTTTCCAATCAATATTTTTGTCAACTCGTCGTTGACGATTGCTAAGTGCTGCTTGTCAGTGTTAACTGCAACTAATTGTGCTCCCGCAACACCCATGTTTGCCAAGCGGTTAACAGCATTGCATCCTGCACCGCCTGTTCCGATAACCATTATTTTTGGCGTGCCGAATTCTTCAAGCTTGTCCTCTGCCTTGACAGTCTTCTGCATTGCGTCCTCAACAATAGACTTCATTTTGAAATCACCCCTCCTCTAGAAAGTGCATCAAATTACTCCGACGAAAACAACCGCCTTCCATTGCGGAGCACATCCAATACCAGGTTGGACATTTGCACCGCTTTAGTAAAGCGGGTGTTGAAAGACAATACTATTGCAGCTATTCTCCTTAATATACGTTTCTTTTTATGTATAGGAGCAAAATTACGCTCCATTTCAAAAAAAAATGAAGAAGAACAAATACCCCCTTATGTATAAGTAATATTTCGCTTGGTTTTTGGGTTTTTTTCAATAGAAATTAACAATTTAAACAAACAACCAGTTAACCAACACCCCAAAACTAGAAAGGAGCGTTTTTTTTACCCAGAATTAATAAAGGAACAATAACAAGCCAGTATTGCTTGGCTTTTTTTCATTAACAATTTCGGCAATCAACAGTTTTTCACTTCGTCAATCGTGGAAGCACAAACGCTTTATGTATAGAAAAATCGTGAAATTACATAATTTTTTTTGCGCAAAAAATGCAAAAAAATTTGGAAAAATCAGTTGTTTTTGAAATACCACGCAAAAATTATCAGCAGTATTGCAAGCAATACCAGCCAAGAATAAAAAGTCCAGTTTATCAGTGCTGTTGCAAACAAAAGCACTACTGCAATCGCAGTCAAAATATTTTCTTTTGTCAGTTTTTCCATTGTTCAACACCCAATAGGAAAACCACACGTTTGGTTTTTATTTGTTTTCCCATCTTATTGTTTTAACCGCCTTCGAGAGAAGGTTGAACTTTTTTTTCACAAAAAAAGGTTTTGCTTTTAATCGAATGCCCGGGTAGCTCAGCAGGTAGAGCATCCGACTGTTAAAACTTTGTTTTAACACTGGATACTTCCTTGGAAGGCCATTACGGAAATCGGACGGTCGGAGGTTCAAGTCCTCCCTCGGGCGCTTCTAAAATAGTTCGTTTTGGGGCTATCTTTAAAAAGGCTTTGGTTACTACTATTGTAATGGCTCCAAAAGATTCTGTTGACATCCACGATTACAAACACACGCTACAGCTTTACTTAAACAAAATTCAGGGGGACAAAGAACTATCCGAAGCCAACCGCAAAGCACTGCTACGCTACAAAGATTCTTTTATTGGCAAAGCACCACCCACAATTCTAAAAAATATTCAAGTCGTTTATGCACTCACAAAAAAACTCGACAAGGACTTAAAAAAAGTTACAAGGGACAACATAGAAAAAATTGTCAAAGAAATCAATGACAACGGAAATTTTACGCAGTGGACAAAAGCAAAATACTTGATTTGCCTAAAGCGCTTTTTCTCCTGGCTATACGATTACCCTAAAGGGCAATACCCCGACCAAGTAAGATGGATTAGGCTTTCAAAAACTCGAAGCAACCACTTACCAGAAAATGTTTTGACGGTTGAAGATGCCAGGGCAGCAATCCAAGCAGCCCCAAGCAATAGGGACAAAGCGCTGATTTCTTTGTTTTTTGACACTGGCGCACGCATTGGCGAAATTGGCTCAATGAACATACAACACATTGAGGACAGAGGCGACTATATGCTGGTCATACTACCGCAGTCAAAAACAGAACCACGCGCTATTCCAATTAGAAACTCCAGACCATACTTATTAGAATATTTAGCGACTTATCCAAACCCTGCGCCAGATAAACCCTTGTTCGTTGACAGAAACGGCGATAGAATGGATTACCCTGCAATGAAAAAACGATTTGCGGTTGCTTTGAAGCGTGCTGGAATCAACAAGCCCGCTAATCCGCACCATTGGCGAAGAAGCGCAGCAACAAACTACGGCAAATACTTTACTGAATCCGAATTAGACCGCTGGTTCGGCTGGGGAAAACAAAAAACCAGTTCAATTTACACACAGTTCTCCGGAAAAGATTTATTGCGCGCATACGACAAATTTTTTGATGCAAAAGAAAACGCGCCATTGAAACCAAAGCACTGCAACAAGTGTAAAAAAGACCAAATGGGATTTTTAGAATACTGCAACGATTGCCATTCAAAACTAATAGCAAAAACAATTATTGCAACTGCATCACCACTGGTTGACCTCGAGGATGAAATCAGAAACCTGAACAGCAAAATCGGCGAAATGAAAAAATACGAAACCAGGGCAATCGAATTAAGCGCCATGCTCCAAGAAATGAAAAAAGGCGACTTGCTTGCTATTGCCGCAGCAGCAGGGAAATAGCGACTCAATAAGGATTCATTTCTCCATTGCTTTCGCTATTTCCTTCCCTTTCTTTGTGAGCCTATAGAGTTTTCCAACTTTGTCTTTAGGGTTAATGCATTTGGCTAATCCCTTTTCTTTCAAAACTCGGAGTGCATGGCTAACGTGTGAGAGGCTAACGCCTGCTTTTTCTTTAAGCTGTGTTGGTGTCATTGGTTTGGTTAAAGCAGTAAGAATTCGTGTTCTGTTTTTGCCTCTAACAACAAAAGAATAAAGCTTCCAATCCATGTATTGAAAATCTGTTGAAAAATTAGTATTTAAGTGGTGTTACGAATCTATTGAAAAAGTGTTGAAAATAGGTTTAAAAGGATTTAGGAGGGTAACAATTTGTCCCTAAGGGGTAATATAAGGTTAAAGTGGGGGCATTTATGAAAACATGGATTTGGGGTTTACCGCTATTTTTCGCTTTTTTATTAGTTTTACCTTGTGCTTCAGCAAACTTAACTGTTTCCCCTGCCCAGATTGATTTGTTGTTGTTTGGCGGCGAAAGCGTTAAACAAGAATTTGTTGTAAGCAATGATTTTGAGGGGGCAGCAAACGTTTACTTGGATGCTAATGTTTCAAATTATTCAGGGGATTTGAATGGTTTTTCTTTTTCTTTAGATATAAATAGTTTTGTGCTGGACTCTGGGGCTTCTAAAAAAGTTGTTGGTTTGTTTGAGGTTGCGCCGAATGTTTTGCCAGAGGCTTATGTTGTTAAGCTGGAATTGATTGGCACAGCAAATGTGTCTGACCCTGTTAATAACGGCAATAGTGGCAATGTTGGAAACATTGGCTATGGGTTTTTGCCTGCTAAATCCAAGTCTTTTGAACCTGAACCTGATGTAGTGCCTGATGGAGACGAAGCCGAGGAAATTGCTGATGAAAAAACAGCCAATGAAGAGGCTGAAGAAGGTGAAACACCAGAACCTGTTTTGCCAGTTCAACTCGCGCCTTCTGCGTTTTTTGGTTTAATGCCTTTGCAGGCTGGCGGAATTGGAGCATTTTTTATCCTTGCTTGGGGGGCAATTGTTTCATTATATTTCTTCAAAAAGAGGAAAAAATAAAAAACAAAAAATGGAGGAATAATAAATGGAAAAGAAAAAATTCGCGTTAGTAGCGTTAGCTGTTTTGATGCTTGTGGGTGTTGGAACTGCAGCGGTGCTGGCGTATTTTGGACAGATAACAGCAAATGTAAATGTGAAGCAAGGTGTTCTTTTAGATAACACACCGGGTCAAGCTCAAATCACAGAAACCTTTACAGAAGCAACTGCTGGTAATAGAATCTGTACTAACCACAATTTGACAAACCAAACAAACCATCCTGTAACGGTTCAGTTGAGCACAAGTCCAATAGGAGGAATTGCTGTTGGAGTGTTTAGGGCAGAGACTCAATTGTATCTGTTTGGAAAGGATTCAACCACTTGGCAAACAACACTATTTGGTGCGCATGGTGGATTGGTTTTCAATACAGAAGGTACAACAATGAACTACACATTAAGTGCAGAAGGTTTGCAAAACAGTACAAACTACTCTCTCATATACTATGCAGATAAAGGTACCAGATTTGAGAACTGGGGGGGCGATAGTCCAGGCGCATTAATTGGGACAGGGACATCAGATGATAGTGGAGGTCTTGTGATAAATGGTCTCACAACCTTACCAAACCTACCAGCGTATCCAGACTGGAACATTAAGCCTGTACCAGACTACTGCAACAAAAACAATACATACGATGACTACAAACATTGTGCAGGAGCAAAAATTTGGCTGGTTCCGTCAGCAGACTATGATGCAGGGAGTAAAAAGTT
Organism: uncultured archaeon; assembly: GCA_964402015.1. Taxonomy (GTDB): domain Archaea; phylum Iainarchaeota; class Iainarchaeia; order Iainarchaeales; family JAGVWC01; genus CAYOAS01. The sequence continues at coordinate 5,561 of CAYOAS010000089.1, forward strand.
GACTGCATGGAACCCCAACAACTACCTGTTTGAGACGGATATGGTAGTCCAGTTTGATAGTGCAGAAGGAGCAGACGACTATATGATGGGTTTTGGAGAAACAGAATTAACCATAGAACCCGAAACTACTGACGGCATAATAGTATGTTATGATTTCGCCGATAATATCTGGGGCGGTCAGTACA
>CAYOAS010000090.1:0-5729 GCA_964402015.1 uncultured archaeon
CTGATATTCAAATTTATTAGGCACTCTTTTGCTGACGAAATTGAAGAATTATCAAAAGAAGAAATAGTCACTGCAATAACAAAAAAAATCCCGCCAATACTAAAAAACTATCTGCTTCCAGTCATAGGCGGATTCATAATCGCCTCACCATTGCCAGACGAAATAGGAATCTCAATATTAACAACTTCAACGATTTCAACAAGAACATTTTCTATACTGTCATACATTCTAAACACGATAGGCATCTTTGCAATCTTGATAGCAGGCATCATGCTCTGACAAAAATGACTTTTTCTACACAAATATGCTCAACGCTGGTAATCGTAAACTTCTATTATTTTGCCCAATAGCAAAGTTTTAACCTATTTTTAAGCCATTTTCAGTTTGCAACTTTTTTATTGCCTTTGCTCGGCAAACCGGAAGGCTTCCTGAGGGTGTTATCCTTTTTTCAGTGTTGAATCGAATAGTTCTTTGAATTTTGTTCTTTGCAATATCCTTTCCAGTTTTGCCTGGTTTATTTGCTGTGTGTTGCGAAGGTTCTGAATGTCCCTCCTGTCCTTTTCGATTTTGAATTCTCTTCTTTTTCTCTCTAATGATTTTTCGAATCCTTTTAACTTGTATTTCAGGTATTCGCGGTCAATCAATGCTTTTGTTTTGAAAACAAGCAATAACTCAATAGTCGGGATAATCATTGGGAACCCAAGAACATTAGTTTCTTGAACGTTTTTCTCAAGGAGCTTCCATGGCAGATTTATGTTTTTGTTTTGAGCCAAAGTGTTTTTGTCAGAATAGAAAGCTACATCAAAAATAATGTCCCTAAGCTGAAACTCCCCGATTCCTTGTTCGCTTACCTGCTTTACAAAACTAATCCCGCCGTTATTTTCCTGCTTAAAGCCCTGTTGTTCGAAAAAAGGCTTTATTTTTCGAAGTTCTTTCTTATTTTTCAACACCAAGTCAATGTCAACAGAATAATCTGCTTGCGTGTAAGCCCAAACAGCCCAACCACCAACAATAACCGGTTCAATCTTTTTTTCAGAACAAAACTTTAAAAAAGAAACCAAAAAAGACTTTGACAAGTCAGTAATTTGTTCAGTCATTCTTTCGCCCAAACATTCTTAATTAAACTGTCAGCCATCGCGCCTTTCTTGTCACAAGCCAAATCAATAACCGTGCGAACAATAGCAGTGAATAATTTTCCATTCTTTTCAATAGTCTTTGAAACCAATGGTTTTGGTTCAAAAACCTTCAAAACAGTCTTGTTTCCAAACCCAATTCCCAACTTTTTTTTCAAGGATTCGGCGTCTTTTTTTGAAAGATAAACCGAAACAATGTTCGTTGTATAATAATTGGAATACTGTTGCAAAGCGGATTCCAAACAAAAAACCGCGCTATTTGGAAGCAACTTGACTAAATCTTCTTTACTATACGAAGAACTGTACTCAAACAACAAAGAATCTTTCATGCTGCGAAAAAAAGAAACAGCTTCAATCAAACCAACAGTGTCAACCAAGGCATACTTTTTTTCTTTTTTTTGAATAAAACCCTTTTCTAATAAAAAACCAAAACAATTATTCACAGTACCCATTGCCAGTTTTAACTCTTTTTTAACAGCATACTGGGTAAACTCCTTTTTCTCAAGAACAAACTCTACAACTTTAAAAGTCTGTTTTGAAGCCAAATTAACCAAAAAAAACCACCTATCAACAAAAAAGGATATATCAATAATTATTGATATAATGGTTTAAAAACCTACCGAGAACTGAGAAAAATAGTCGTCATAAGAAAAATCAGCAACGGCTCCAGAAGCAAACAAGAAGCAAAAAACACAGTCACACTCCTATCAATAATCCAAACCCTCAGAAACAACAAACAAAACCTATTCCAACAGTTACAACAACTCGCAACTGCTTCACAAAGCTAAGCAATTACGTTGCAAAAAGAAGCAATGGCAGGGAGATAATACAAATAAATTTTAAAGCAGAGAACTTAATAAGCTTAATTTATACATAAAAAAAATGGTTTCTTTGGACGCTGGTAATTATTTTTTCTATTTTTTTTGTTTTTTATTTTTGTACCAAAAAATTTGTTTTCTTTTTGGTTTCGCATTGTTTATATTTCTTTAGTTTCAAGTAAGATTAAGGATGTTTAATGGGCTTGGTTGACAGAATCAAAAAAATTGACGGGAAGCAATTGTTTTTTTTGGCGCTTATTTTTTTGATTGGATTCGGTTTTCGCGCGCATTTGCTGAAATACGAATTGTTTTTCGAGTTTGACAGTTATTGGCACGCGAGAATGACTGAGCAGATAATAAATAACGGCACGCCTTTTTTGCTTGACCCCTTGTCTTATTATCAGCTTGGCGGCGGTCCGATGGCTTATTCTGGTGTTGGCTGGTGGTATGTTACTGCTGCATTTTACAAGGTGTTTTCTTTTCCGTTTACCGGCGGTGCTTATGACAAATTGTTGTGGATACAGTTTGTGAAATTTTTGCCGGCTTTTTTTGGTGCGCTGACCGGAATTGCAATGTTTTTTTTGTTTAAGGAAATTTATGGAGTGCGCGCGGGTTATCTTGCGGGCTTTTTCACTGCAATTAGTTCGGGGTATATTTACAGGACAATGGCTGGTTTTTTTGAAGGAAGCTCGCTGGTTTTTCTTGTAATGGTTGTTGGATTCTTTTTTTTGGCAAGGGCAGTCAAGAATTTGGAATTCAACAAGAAAACAATTGGCAGTGCTGCGCTTGCTGGCTTGTTTATTGGCTTGACTGGTTTTATTGGCGGATGGTATTTGGTTGCGTCTTACACGATTTTGCCGTTCACTGTTTTTGGTGCTCTTGTTTTGTGGTTTAGAAACAAGAATGCCCTGAATTTCTTGAAGGTTTGTGCAATAACGCTGGTTATTGTTGGCGGAATAAATTTTGTTTTTGGGCTTGATTTTTTTGTTCATGATTTTGTAAACCAGAATTATAACGAAGTGCATCCGTTGTTGCATGCGCATCCGCCTTTTGACTGGCTTGGGGGAACGTTTAGTTATTTGAAGCCGTATATTGGTTTAAGCCCCAACACAGTTCCAACCCGGGAAGAGGCTGAAGGCGATATTGGCGCTGTTTTCAGGTCGAGTGTTGGCGAACAACAATCTGGATTTCCTGCTTTTGGAAACAAGTTTAATGCACTGCTTGTGTTTCCTGTAATTGCCTTGTTTTTGATTCCTTGGAGGATTCTGAGGAAAAAGGATGATGCTGTCAGCCTGTTGTTGTTTTTTTGGGTTGCTGCTAGTTTTGCAATGGCTTATTTTAGGCTGCAAATGACTTTTGCTTTTGGTTTGGGGCTAGCTGTTGCCGCAGCATTTTGTTTTAATGAAATAATTGAATTTGCGCAAAAGCGGACTCCTTTTGAGAAAATGATTTTGTGCGTTGGATTGTTGTTGTTTGTATTTATTGGTGTTGCACAGGCAGCATTGTTCACTGATGACCAGGTTCCAAATATTGAGAGCGAGGCCGGCTGGAAACAGGCACTGGACTGGATAAAGGATAACACGCCAAAGGATGCAAAAATGTTTAATTGGTGGGATGAAGGCCATTGGATTAGTTTTATGGGAGAGAGAAAAGTATTGTTGGACAACAGGAATATTGATTTGAACGGGGATTCTGCTGTCGCTTTGGCTATAGTGACGACTGATGTCAATCAAGCCTGCGGGATAATTAAAAGTTATGGTTCTGATTACGCTGTTTTTGGGGGAGATTTGTTGGAGAAAGAGCAATCGCTTGCATTGTATGGTTACAAGACACTGAATCCCAGCAATCCGAATATTCAGGGTTTTGGTGCTGGCGTTATAATGGGTTGCAGCAAGGACGCCGGGGTTTATCATTGCGGTGGCAATAATTTGCCGGAACAGCAAATGAATTCCATAAGCACCAAATGGAACAGCACGCCAACGCAGTTTTATGATGAGAGAACGCCAATGTTTGTTTACAGGAGCGAGGATAATTCTTATCTTTATTTGATTTTGGGTGCTAGAGTCAATAATTCTTTCCTTGCGCGCGCCTGGTTCAATGACCCTGCTGTTTATTGCCTGAAAAATGTTTACGGAAATACAGTGAAAGTTTTCAAGGTAATTTAAGATTGCTTAAGGTTGATTGTTTTGCTTGAATTGATAGTTCTTTTTTTTTCAATGGCTTGTTCTTTTGCTGTTGTTTTTCTAATGACTCCGTTCATTATTGAGCGCATGCAAAAGCGCGGCCTGACTGGAAAGGACATGAACAAGTACAATAAGCCGGATGTCGCGGAAATGGGCGGCATATCAGTAATTTTTGGCCTTGCTTTCGGGATAATTGCAGCGATTTTTTGTTTTACTTTCCTGAAAATGATTCGGCTTGATTTGACGCTGTTGCTTGCAGCTTTGCTTACTGTTTTGCTTGTTGGCTTTATTGGAATTGTTGACGATTTGATTGGTTGGCGTTCTGGCATAAGGCAATGGCAGCACGCGCTTTTTCCGCTGTTTGCTGCTTTGCCGTTAATGGCTGCGCGTGCAGGAACAAACATTATCAATTTGCCTTTTTTTGGGCTTGTGCCTTTTGGAATTTATTATTCCCTCATTCTTGTTCCAGTTGGGGTTACTGGTGCTGCAAACGCTTTCAATATGCTTGCAGGATTCAATGGCTTAGAGGCAGGGCTGGGAATAATCAGTGCTTTGACTTTGCTTATTATTGCGGTCAGCACTGGCCATTTTGAAGCAGCTGTTTTGCTTGCAGCGCTCTGCGGGGCATTGGCTGCTTTTTTGCTGTACAACTGGTTTCCTGCAAAAATTTTTGGCGGGGATTCCCTGACATTAATGAACGGAGCCGCAATAGCAGCTGCTTCGGTTATTGGGGACATGGAAAAAATCGGGATAATGGTTATTGCAATTTTTTTCGTTGAATTGTTTTTGAAGGCAAGGCACTTGTTTCAGGCACAGTCTTTTGGCATTCCAAAAAAGGACGGTACTCTCACAGCAGACCAAAAGCTTGGTTCGCTGACGCAGGTTGTTTTGCTGCTTTGGAATAATGGAAAAAGAAAAGAAAAGGATGTTACTTTAACGATCCTTGCAATACAGGCAATTGTTTGTTTGGTCGTGCTATTGCTTTTCTTTTTTAAAATGGTTTTTTAGTTTTTAATCAAATGCCCCTTCAGCCAATAATGCTTCTTTTTTGTACATTTGTCTATTGGAAGCATTGAATTCGTGTTTTATCTGACCGATTAAATTGTCACTGCTGAATATTTTCCAGTAAATAGGAATAAACGCATTTTTGCCGTTTCTTTCAGCCTGGTCTATTTTGAAACTCACAATCAAATGCCTTGCATCGCAGGTTACCTTAAAGTCTTCTTGTTTTTCTGATGGCGAAAAATAGAAAGATCTCTGGGTTGTCTGGTAATTTTGCTCATTGAACGTTTTGCATTCAACATAGTTTGGCCTCTTGTCTTTGTCTTCAACAAAAATATCTGGGTAACCAACCGCTTTTTTATTACCTTCTCTTGTTTTTGGCCTGTCCGCTTTTAACCCAATTTGATTTAGCGCGTCAATCATAAAAGGTTCAATGTGGTTTCCCACTTCGTTAGCTCTTCTTGTAAAAATCCCCATCTTATTGGCGTTTTTGGTAGCAATCTTTGCAGCTTTTATTAAATCTTTTAGTAATTGTTTGTCTTTTGGATTGTCTTTGTCAAACGGAATAACATTGCATCCTGAAACCGCTCTCA
>CAYOAS010000091.1:0-5719 GCA_964402015.1 uncultured archaeon
GGGAAATACCTTTAAGGCACTGGTTGGAGAACGCTTGCATGGCACAACGGTGAAACTATGACTCTGAGACGCCATGGCTTGACTAAAAAAGAATTTTTAGCAGTTGTTAATGAAAAAGACGAGGTTATTGCAAAAAAGCCACGACAAGAGGTTCATGAAAAAAAACTATTGCACCGCGCGGTTTTGGTTTTTGTAAGAAATTCCAAATGGCTTTTTTTCATCCAGAAGCGCAGCGAAACAAAAGATGTTTTCCCAGGTTGCTTTGACGCTTCAGTAACAGGCCATGTATCCTTTGGAGAAAGCTATGAAAAAGCAGCGGCAAGGGAGATGCTTGAAGAGCTTGGACTAAAAGAAAAACCAATGTTTTTGTTCAAGTTAAGGGACAGAGAGGAAGATAACCTGATTTATGCTGTTTTTGAGTGCAAAACAGCAAAACAACCAAAAATTGATAAAAAAGAAACCGCGCAAGCAATATTTGCAGACGAACAAAAAATCGAGGAAATAATCAAAAAAGAAAAAACTACAAGCTGGCTAAAAGCAGCATGGGAACAGTACAAAAAAAAATAAGTCTTGAAAGAAGTGAAAATCGGAACCAAGGTTGAATTATGAGGGCTGTTGGGAGCATTGTTTTTGCAAGGCAGAACAGCAAAATATATGTATTGTCAGCACAAAGGACACACACGCACAAATGGGAAAGAACAATAATGCTTGGCGCTGCAGGAATAATAAAACCCAAAGAGAAAAATAGGGAAGCACTTGAAAGAGAAATAGCCGAAGAGCTTGACTTGCAAAAAGATGAAATAACAAAAATAATTAGAATAGGAAAGCAAAATGCAAAAATTCCAAAAAGCCTTGGCTTTTCAGGAGCGTTTTATCTTGTGGAAGTAGCTTTTGAAACACTAAAAAAGCTTGCTTTTGCAATAAACAAAAACCCACGCATGTTCCCAGAACACAGAAACGCAAGAATCAACAGGATTAAAACGCTTGGAAAGAATCCAAAGCTCTTGCAACCGCATTACAGAAAAATGATGCCAAAAATAAAGCAAGCATTAATAAGGCAAAAAACAATTAAGGCATGACAAACATGAAGCCAAAGCAAACCGAGAACAGAAAAACAGAGCATTTGCGCATTGCGCTGAAGCAAAACGTGCAGTTTCGAGAAAAGACAGCTGGCTTTGAGGACATTGCATTCGAAGGCATTGAAATAGAATACAATACAATGCCGGAAATAAACAGAAAAGACGTTGACACGCGAACTGAATTTTTTGGAAAAAAGTTTAGCGCGCCAATAATGGTTGCCGCAATAACCGGCGGAGTGCTAGAAGCAGAAAAAATCAACAAGGATATTGCACGCGCTTGCGAAGCGCTTGGAATTGGCTTGGGATTGGGTTCACAGCGCGCAATGCTGGAAAACCCGAATCTTGCAAAAACATATTACGTAAGAGACATTGCCCCAAACATTTTTTTGGCTGGAAATCTGGGAATAACACAGGCAAAAAAATATCCTACTGTTGAAATTGATGAAGCGCTTGATGACATTGGAGCGGACGCGCTTGCTTTGCATACGAATGCTGCACAGGAAGCACTGCAGTTGGAAGGCACGACTGACTTTTCCGGCGGCTTTGAAACAATAAAAAGGCTGCGAAAAGAACTAAAGCACGATTTTTTTGTAAAAGAAGTTGGACACGGAATTTCCGGCGCTGTTGCACAAAAGCTGGAAAAATTGAAAGTAAAAGCAATTGATGTAGGAGGCGCAGGAGGAACAAGCTGGACTGGAATTGACTCGCTGCGTGGCAACAAAGAAATCGGGGAAACATTCTGGGAATTCGGGATTCCAACGGCAGTTTCAGTAATAGAATGCCGCAAAGTGTTTTCTGGAAAAATCATTGCAACCGGCGGCATTAGAAACGGGTTGGATGTTGCAAAAAGCCTTGTTCTGGGAGCAGACCTTGCGGGAATTGCTTTGCCGGTATTGCAGGCACAGGATTTTGGCGGCACTGAATCAGTAAAAAAATATTTGGAAAAAATAATCGAGGAAACAAAAATAGCAATGTTTTTGGCAGGCGCAAAAAACATCAGTGAATTAAAAAACAAAAAATTTGTTGCCCTGGGAAAAGTAAAAGAATGGATTGAACAAAAAAAACATTGATTCAAGAAAACGAGTTTTCGTCTATCCCCGAGTCTTCAAGCGCCGTGTCATTCAGGGCATTCTGCAAATCTGTCAAATCGTTCAAGTCTTCAATCATTCCTGTTTCATCCAGCAATTCGCTTGGTGCGCCTTGCTGTTGGTTAGTTTCCGGCCCTGTTTGCTTTTGAACGCAGCCGAAAAGCAATAGTGAAATGCAAAACAAAAAAACCAAAACTTTCACACAAACCACCCCAAAAAAACAATCATTGCAAATCCTCATACTCCGCATCATCAGAAAGAATTCCAGGATTAATATCTGCTGCTTCGCCAACAGCAAGCCTGTTGCATGCGCCAACAATCCTTGCTATCAAAATATAAGAAGTCCTAAGTTTGCCCCCTGCTTTGACAATATCTTGCCTGATTTTCACAAAATCAAAATTCTGGCCAGAAGAAAGCAGTGCAGTCGCTTCATCATTCAAAGCCTTTGCCGCGTCAATCTGATTCTTATAAAATGCAAGGGCCGACTCAACCTTGACAGTGTCTTTTCCTGCTTGTTTTAATTCTGCAATCTTTGCATTGGCCTTTTCATAAGCAGCATTGGATTTTTCAATCAAACTTGTCAAGTGGTTGTTTAAGGCAACTAAAACCTTTTTTTCAACAATTTGCTTTGTTTGGCTCCATAATTCGCGGATTTCTTTCGCTGCCTCAATAAGGGTTTCTTTTGAAGCATTCTCGTCTTCAAGCTTGTCTTGCAATATAGTAAATTTTTCAATCAAGGCATTGACATCGTCAAGGTCAATGTTCTTGTTCTGTATTGCCTCCAAATGGTTTAGGATAGCATTGACTTGGTGCAACAAAACCTGCTGCGCGTTGTCCTTCAGTTCTTCACGCAAAGTATTTTTGTCCGCAACAGGCGCGCTCTTTATTTTGTCGCGCAATTTCTGGAAAGCGTCTCTCTTTTCCAAAAAAGTTTGTTTTGCGTCCAAGAATTTTTCTCTCGCAAACTCAAAGCGCTCGCGCACACGCAAAAAATCCAGTTTTGCGCTGTTCAATGCAATTGCAGCGCGCAATCTTGCCTTCAACAATGGTTTTGGCTGTGAAAGAATTGTTTTTGCTGTTTCTGCATCCAACTGTGAAACAATCGCTAATTCCTCGTCATTCAAATCCGAAACAGTTGCAAGAATTTCAGAATTAAAATCCAAAATATTTGCAATGCTGTCTTTCGGCACAACAGAAACAACGCGGTTAATGAACGCCTGGTTCAAGTCCAAAAGTTTTTCTTTCCTGTCCTGCCGCAAATTGGACAGTTTCCACAATTCAGTTGCCTTCAAACCCTTGATTTTGTCAATCTGCTCCTGCTTAAGCGCAGTCAGTTCTTTAAGAGTCTCTTTTTTCAACTGGCTCCAATTATTAAAGTCTGCTGCCTTCAAATCTTTCAGTTTCTCTAATTCTTCTTTTTTCAAACCCTGAATTTTTTCAAACTCTGTTCTCTTCAACTGGTTAATTCCAGCAATAGCATCATTTTTCAATCCCTGCAACCGCTCGTTTGCAATCGCACTAACCCTGCTCTTCAAAGGAATTACAATGCATTTCTCCTCCCAAACACGCAAGCACTTCTGCTTTGCCTCACACCAAGAATAACCAGCACTTCCAATACAACCATGCACATCAGCATCATTGCCAACCAACTGCTTATTGGCTACAGCAGAAGTGTTCTTCAATTCAGCAAACACTGACACAGAAAAAACAATGCAAAAAACAACAAGCAAAACAACCAACGCAAACCGCTTATCCAACAAAACCACTAACAATATTGACGTATAAGTGGTTTAAAAACATTAACGCGAAAGTTTTTCAACCCAGTCAAGGATTTCCTGCGGCACGCTAATTCTGATTCCGTAAGTTTGCTCTGCCCAGTCAATAGCCGCCAAATTGCGCCGAACCATTGAAACAGCAATGCCCTTTATCTTTTTCCCCATTTTTTCAATCTGCCCCCTTTTTTTAGGGGTCTCAATCCCGCTAACCAATTGAGCCAGCAAAAACCTGCCTATTTCCTTTTTTGGAATCACACAAATTTGCGGCACTTTCCTGTCAATTGTATTTAAGTCAATTCTCTTTTCCGCAGCCCATTTTTCCAGAAAACCGCCAGGAGTACTGCCTCTCAATTTCTGCTCTCCTTCCAAAGACATGAAAAAAACCGGCAAAACAACACCATACCCGTGCGCGTAATAGTCTGAAAACCTGCCGGGCCTAAATTTCTCATGAACCAAGCCCGCTCTTACAACTTTCACTCTAACAGGGGCAATGCGTTGTTGGAAATCCAATTCCCTAAAAATAGCCTGCCACTTGCGCGACCAAACTTTTTTCTTACGAACCCCTTTCAATCCAGCACCAGCTCTGTCTCTTCTCTCGGCGCTAAAAAATGTTGCTTGCCCATAAAAGAATAACACCCAAACTATAAAAAATCACGTTTTCAACAGCTTTTGCACGCGCTCGACAGGCAAAGGCTGCTTTGAAAGCAAATCAGCAATGCGCGCTTTTTCTTTGCCCAAACCCTTCCAATCCAAAACAATCATTTGAGGCTTTTCAACGGAGCAACCAATTGCCTTCTGCAACATTTCCTCATCAAAGTTTGCAAGCGCATACTCCGGACAAACATGCGAAAACGCAAATTGCTTGCGCAAAACCAGCTTTGAAAACTCACTGCAATAATGCGTGCCGCCAACACCAATTACCGGAACAACGTCACTTCCGCAATTCAGGCTTGTTACGCCAGCGATTGTTTCTGCAACAGCAAGCGCAGCGCTTTCATTGCGCCATTGCTCTTCAGAACTTCCAACCTCAATGAAAACCGCGGGCTTTGACAAAAAAGGGCCATGATGTGTTGCTTCAGCCGTAATTTCAAATTGCAAATTCTTTTCCTTCTGCTGTTTTTGCAATCCAAAAAGGTAATTCCGCAACAAAAAAGCGCTTGTTGGAACAAGCGTTTTATCCTTGCCCCCAAGCTCGGCTTTTCCCCAATTGCCGATAGCGTGACAGGTAAGCAAAGGCTTTCCGCTCGCTGCCTTGTGTTTTGAAGCGAAAATAAAAAAGTCTTCCGGAAAATCGTTAACAGAATCAGCAAAAACCTGTTCTTCTTCAATAAAACGCAGGCAAAACTTTTGCTTGTCAAAACCAATTTCTTCGAGCTTTTTTGCAATAAGCAAACCAGCAACATCCCGCTTTGAAACAATAATGCCAAAACTCAAAAAAACGCCTTTTATTTTTTATAGCTTTCCGAAAGCTTTTCCAGCACAAAAACAACATCTGCCAAAGACTTGTTCAATGGCTCCACAACAGCAAAATTGAAACCAGCTTTCAAGTCTGCAGGGTCTGCTTTCGGGTCAGAACAAAAAAAATACCGCAACCGCCTGCGCTGCAGGAAACCAAGGTCAATCAAGCGCTTCAAGTGATAGCGCAAAAGCTTTTCCGAAATATCCTTCTTTGATTTTTCTTTCACATAATTCTTGATATCAATAGTATTTGGGGAACTAGCACGCGCCAAATTGAAAAAAAACAAAGCATCAAGAACATCCAAAATAGTTGCCCGGG